>NZ_JBTRAR010000027.1:0-97475 GCF_054611535.1 Pseudomonas sp. VEM90
CCCATCATCCGGCCCCTGCGCTGCGCTCCGGGGTCCCCTCGCTCCGGGCTTGCTCCCGGGAGGACCGCGCTGTAGGCCCCATCCTGGGGCCCAGCGCTTGACGGGCATCCATGCCCGTCACCTCCCTCCGCAAGCCCTGCGCTCGGCCTCCTGAAGTCGCAATCTGCGTCGCCTGAACTACCGCGCACTTAGAAGCAAAAGCAACGGCAACGGCAACGGCTCTGTCAGAGCAGGCACTTCGCCATTAAACAGGGGCATGACATATCCGGCGCTTAGGCCTGCGACCCAAATGCATACTTTCAGGCATAAAAAAATACCGCACTGTCACCAGTGCGGTATTTTTCAGGTGAAGCCTGAACGATCAACGCTCCAGCAGAATCCGCAACATGCGGCGCAGCGGTTCGGCGGCGCCCCACAGCAGCTGGTCACCCACGGTGAACGCGCCCAGGTACTGCGAACCCATGTTCAGCTTGCGCAGGCGGCCAACCGGGATGTTCAGGGTGCCGGTGACCTTGGTCGGGCTCAGCTCCTGCATGCTGATTTCACGCTGGTTCGGCACCAGCTTCACCCAAGGGTTGTGCTGGCTGATCATGCCTTCGATGTCGGCGATCGGCACGTCCTTGTTCAGCTTGATGGTCAGCGCCTGGCTGTGGCAGCGCATGGCGCCGATGCGCACGCAGATGCCGTCTACCGGGATCGGGCTCTTGAAGCGGCCAAGGATCTTGTTGGTTTCGGCCTGGGCCTTCCACTCTTCGCGGCTCTGACCGTTCGGCAGTTCCTTGTCGATCCACGGGATCAGGCTGCCCGCCAGCGGCACACCGAAGTTCTCGGTCGGGAACGCTTCGCTGCGCATGGTCTCGGCAACCTTGCGGTCGATATCGAGGATGGCGCTGGCCGGGTTGGCCAGGTCATCGGCCACTGCGGCGTGGGTAGCACCCATCTGCTTGATCAGCTCGCGCATGTTCTGCGCGCCGGCACCCGAAGCCGCCTGGTAGGTCATGGCGCTCATCCACTCGACCAGACCGGCCTCGAACAGGCCACCCAGGCCCATCAGCATCAGGCTGACGGTGCAGTTGCCACCGATGTAGTTCTTGGTACCGGCGTCCAGCTGCTGGTCGATGACCTTGCGGTTGACCGGATCAAGGATGATCACCGCGTCATCCTGCATACGCAGGGACGAAGCGGCGTCGATCCAGTAACCCTGCCAGCCGGCTTCACGCAGCTTGGGGAAGACCTCGTTGGTGTAGTCGCCGCCCTGGCAGGTCAGGATAACGTCGAGGGTCTTGAGTTCTTCAATCGAATAAGCGTCCTTGAGGGGCGCTGTATCCTTGCCCACGTTCGGACCCTGGCCACCAACATTGGAGGTAGTGAAGAACACCGGCTCGATAAGGTCGAAATCCTGCTCCTCCAGCATCCGCTGCATGAGCACGGAACCGACCATACCGCGCCAACCGATCAGACCTACACGTTTCATCGCAACTACACCTTTGCTAAAAGTGGGCCGCCACCGGGAATTTTGGGGGGCGGGCCAGAGAGATTACAGATTCCGCAGCGCTGCGACTACTGCGTCGCCCATTTCCTGCGTACCAACTTTGCGGCAGCCTTCCGAGAAGATGTCGCCGGTGCGCAGACCCTGGTCCAGAACCAGGCTCACGGCCTTCTCGATCGCCTCGGCGGCAGCCGACTGATTGAAGCTGTAACGCAACATCATCGACACCGACAGGATGGTCGCCAATGGGTTGGCGATGCCAAGGCCTGCGATGTCCGGTGCCGAGCCGTGGCACGGCTCGTACATGCCCTTGTTGTCGGCATCCAGGGACGCCGAAGGCAGCATGCCGATAGAACCGGTCAACATGGAAGCTTCATCCGACAGAATGTCACCGAACATGTTGTCGGTCACCATCACGTCGAACTGCTTGGGTGCACGCACCAACTGCATGGCAGCGTTGTCGACGTACATGTGGCTCAGTTCCACGTCCGGGTAGTCCTTGGCCACGTCCTCGACCACTTCACGCCACAGCTGGCTGGAGGCCAGAACGTTGGCCTTGTCCACCGAGCACAGTTTCTTGCCGCGCACGCGGGCCATGTCGAAGCCGACACGGGCAATACGGCGCACTTCGCTTTCGCTGTACGGCAGAGTGTCGTAGGCCTGGCGTTCGCCGCCTTCCAGCTCGCGCTGGCCGCGCGGGGCGCCGAAGTAGATGCCGCCGGTCAGCTCACGGACGATGAGAATGTCCAGGCCCGACACGATTTCCGGCTTCAGCGACGAGGCATCGGCCAGTTGCGGGTAAAGGATGGCCGGGCGCAGGTTGGCGAACAGGCCCAGTTGCGAGCGGATCTTCAGCAGGCCTCGTTCCGGGCGGATGTCTCGCTCGATCTTGTCCCACTTCGGCCCGCCCACAGCCCCCAGCAGCACCGCATCGGCCTTGCGCGCACGCTCCAGGGTTTCGTCGGCCAGCGGCACACCGTGTTTGTCGATGGCGGCACCGCCAATCACGTCGTGCGCCAGGCTGAAGCCGAGCTGGAACTTGTCGTTGGCCAGTTCCAGTACCTTGACCGCTTCGGCCATGATTTCCGGGCCGATACCGTCACCTGGGAGAATCAGAATCTGCTTGCTCATGCTTTCCTCTATCCATTCACGCGGTGTGGCCAAGCGGGCCCCACCGAAAAGTGCTTAACGCTCGGCCCACAACACCAGCACATCGGTGCTGAACGAGCCGTCGGACTCGATCTGGTAATACTGCCGTACTTCTTCGCCCATGGCTTGCTGCAACTGGCGGATGGCCACGCGCATCGGCTCGGGGGTGCGCATGCGCTCAACCCAGGTGCTCCACTCCAGGCGCAGCGACTGGCGGGTGTGGCTGCGCACGCGCAGGCCGGCCTCGCTGACCTGGCGTTGCCACTCGGCGACGGAGTAGTCGCGCACATGGCTGGTGTCGCGCAGCACTTCGACCGTTTGCAGGTAAGTGTCGAGCAGCGGGCTGCCCGGCGACATCACGTCGATGAACGCCGCCACACCACCGGGCTTGAGCACCCTGCGCACTTCGCGCAGGGCCAGGCCCAGGTCGCTCCAGTGGTGGGCCGAATAACGGCTGAAGACGAAGTCGAACGAAGCATCGGCGAACGGCAGGCGTTCGGCAGCGCCGCGTTCGGTAATGATATTGCCCAAGCCGCGTTCGGCGGCGGCGCTGGCGACCACGTCGAGCATGGATTGAGAGAGGTCGTAGGCGACCACTTCGTTAACCAGCGGGGCGACGTGGAAGCTGACATGACCGGCACCGCAGCCCAGGTCCAGCACGCGGGCATGGGCCTGCCCTGCCAGCTCGGCCTGCAGCAGGGCGAATTCACTGCCTTGGGCGTGCACGGCGCTGCTGAGGTAGGCGCTGGCCTGTTCGCCGAACTGGCGTTGGACCACATCGGTGTGCTGGGTGCTGGTCATGTCTCGTTCCTTTAGATTTTTGTTGCCTGTGCCGGCCTCTTCGCGGGTAAACCCGCTCCTACAACGACCGCGTAACCCTCTGTAGGAGCGAAGAGGCCGGCACTTTCACCTACGAACTTCAGGCATCACGGAACAGCCAAGGCTGGCTGGCACGGTGCTTGGCTTCGAAGGCCTTGATCGCGTCGCTGTCCTGCAGGGTCAGGCCGATATCGTCCAGACCGTTGAGCAGGCAGTGCTTGCGGAACGCATCGATCTCGAAGTGCAGCACCTTGCCATCCGGGCGGGTCACCGCCTGCGCCTGCAGGTCGATGGTCAGCTGGTAGCCCGGGTTGGCTTCGACCTGTTTGAACAGCTCGTCAACTTCCTCATCGCTCAGAATGATCGGCAGCAAGCCGTTCTTGAAGCTGTTATTGAAGAAAATGTCGGCAAAGCTCGGCGCAATGATGCTGCGGAAGCCGTACTCGTCCAGCGCCCAAGGGGCATGCTCACGGCTGGAGCCGCAACCAAAGTTCTCCCGCGCCAGTAACACGCTGGCACCCTGGTAGCGCGCGTGGTTGAGCACGAACTCCTCATTGACCGGGCGCTTGCTATTGTCCTGGTAGGGCTGCCCCACATCCAGGTAACGCCACTCGTCGAACAGATTCGGGCCAAAGCCGGTGCGCTTGATCGACTTCAAGAACTGCTTGGGGATGATCTGGTCGGTGTCGACGTTGGCACGGTCCAACGGTGCGACGAGGCCAGTGTGCTGGGTAAAGGCTTTCATGCTGCGCTCCCTTGGATCAACTCGCGGACATCGATGAAGTGGCCAGCTACAGCAGCAGCGGCGGCCATGGCCGGACTGACCAGATGGGTACGACCACCGGCGCCCTGACGGCCTTCGAAGTTGCGGTTGGAGGTGGACGCGCAGTGCTCGCCGCTTTCCAGGCGGTCCGGGTTCATCGCCAGGCACATCGAGCAGCCTGGTTCACGCCATTCGAAACCGGCTTCGAGGAAGATCTTGTCCAGGCCTTCACGCTCGGCCTGAGCCTTGACCAGCCCCGAGCCCGGTACGACGATGGCTTGCTTGACACTGGCAGCCACCTTGCGGCCCTTGGCGATTTCCGCCGCTGCGCGCAGGTCCTCGATTCGCGAGTTGGTGCACGAGCCGATGAACACACGGTCAAGCTTGATATCGGTGATCGCCTGGTTGGCGGTCAGCCCCATGTACTTCAAGGCACGCTCGATCGAACCACGCTTGACCAGGTCGGCTTCGGCAGCCGGGTCTGGCACACGCTGGTCGACAGCCAGAACCATTTCGGGCGAAGTGCCCCAGCTGACTTGTGGCTTGATCTGGCTGGCATCCAGTTCCACCACGGTGTCGAATACGGCGTCGTCATCCGACACCAGGTCTTTCCACGATTCGACCGCTTGCTTCCACTGCTCGCCCTTCGGCGCGTACGGACGGCCTTCGACGTAGGCAACGGTGGTGGCATCGGTCGCCACCAGGCCCACGCGGGCACCGGCTTCGATGGACATGTTGCAGATGGTCATGCGGCCTTCCATCGACAATTCGCGAATGGCACTGCCAGCGAACTCCATGGCGTGACCGTTGCCACCGGCGGTGCCGATCTTGCCGATCACGGCCAGCACGATGTCCTTGGCGGTAACGCCGGCCGGCAATTGGCCTTCCACGCGCACCAGCATGTTCTTCATCTTCTTGGCGACCAGGCACTGGGTGGCGAGCACGTGCTCGACCTCGGAGGTGCCGATGCCGTGGGCCAAGGCACCGAAGGCGCCGTGGGTGGAGGTGTGCGAGTCACCGCAGACCACGGTCATGCCCGGCAAGGTGGCGCCCTGCTCCGGGCTGATGACGTGGACGATGCCCTGGCGCTCGTCGTTCATCTTGAATTCGACGATGCCGTATTCGTCACAGTTCTCGTCGAGGGTCTGCACCTGCAGGCGCGACACCTGGTCGACGATCGCCTCGATACCGCCCTTGCGCTCTGGCGTGGTCGGCACGTTGTGGTCCGGCGTGGCAATGTTGGCGTCGATACGCCACGGTTTGCGGTTGGCCAGGCGCAGGCCTTCGAAGGCCTGGGGCGACGTCACTTCGTGGATGATGTGGCGATCGATGTAGATCAAGGACGAGCCGTCATCACGGCGCTTGACCTCATGGGCTTCCCAGAGTTTGTCGTAGAGCGTTTTGCCAGCCATCAGACTGTTCCTCATCAGCGTCTTTCTATGCCAAAGACCCCTTGGCTTGTACGGACGATGCTATGGGGTTAGATTGAATAACTCAAATTCATAATTTTTATGCTTTGGATAACCCAAAGGAATACACCACCATGGACCTGGCCAACCTCAGTGCCTTCATCGCCATTGCTGAAACCGGCAGCTTTTCCGGCGCAGCCGAACGCCTGTTCCTGACTCAACCGGCCATCAGCAAACGTATCGCCGGCCTGGAGCAGCAACTGGACGTGCGCCTGTTCGACCGCCTGGGGCGCGAGGTGACCCTGACCGAAGCCGGACGTGCCCTGCTGCCGCGGGCCTACCAGATCCTCAACGTCCTTGATGATACCCGACGGGCGCTGACCAATCTGACCGGGGCCGTGAGCGGTCGCCTGACCCTGGCCACCAGCCATCACATCGGCCTGCACCGCCTGCCCCCGTTGTTACGGGTCTTCACCCGCCAGTACCCGGCAGTGGCGCTGGATATTCAGTTCATGGATTCGGAACAGGCCTACGACGAGATTTTGCATGGCCGCGCCGAAATCGCCGTTATCACCCTGGCGCCCGAGCCACACCACTTGGTCAAGGCTGTGCCGGTGTGGGACGACGCCCTGGACTTCGTCGCCGCCCCCGAGCACCCGCTGGCCAGCAACCAGGCGGTCAGCCTGGCTGACGTCGCCCGCCACCCGGCGGTATTCCCCGGCGGCAATACCTTTACCCACCATATTGTCCAGCGCCTGTTCGAAAGCCAGGGGCTGATGCCGAACATCGCCATGAGCACCAACTACCTGGAAACCATCAAGATGATGGTGTCGATCGGCCTGGCCTGGAGCGTACTGCCACGCACCATGCTCGACGAGCAGGTTGCACCCATCGCTTTGCCCGGCATACAGCTGTCGCGCCAGCTAGGCTACATTCTGCACACGGAGCGTACGCTATCGAATGCGGCCAGGGCATTCATGGCCCTGCTCGACAGCCACTCAGGGCCCACCTGACCGGTTGTCAGCCAGCCATTCCGATTCCAAGGACACGCCATACGCCACAGGTCTGGTACCAATGCCCAAATCAGCAAACCGCTTTTTGCGCCTGCCGCGAATACCTGCAGCTGATCCACAGGAATCCGAGCAGGCCTGGCAGAACGCCCCGCAGCTGCTGGCAGCGCTCAACGGTGCGCGCCTGGGCGCCTGGCTATGGGATATCGAAAGCGGCAGGGTCAGTTGGTCGCGGGGCACCCAGGCCCTGTTCGGTTTCGACCCACAGCAGCCACTGCCTGCCGACATCGATTACCTCGACCTGCTGCCCCAGGAAGACCGCGCCCGTACGCGCCAGGTGTTCCAGGCGGTGGTCAACGGCGAGCCAGTGGAACAGGCCATGCGCCACCGTATCCGCTGGCCGGATGGCAGCCTGCACTGGCTGGAGATCAACGGCAGCCTGACCCATGACCTGCACGGCCGGCCGCAGATGATCGGTGTGATCCGCGAGATAACCCGCCAGCGCGAGCGAGAAACGGCGCTGATCAATTCGGAAAAGCGCTTTGCCACACTGTTCCACCTGAGCCCCAACGCCATTTTGCTGACCCGCCGCCACGATGGCATGATCTTCGAGGTCAACCAGCACTTCGAAGACATGTTCGGCTGGCCCGGCAGCCAGGTGATCGGCAAGACCAGCCTGGAACTGGGCCTGTGGGTCAACCCCGAACAGCGCCACCAGATAATCGAGTCGACCCGCGCCAACGGCGGCCCGCTGACGATGGAGGTGCAATTCCGCGCATCCAGCGGCAAGGTGCATGACGGCATTCTGTGCACCCAGGGCATCGAACTGGAAGGCGTGACCTTCCTGATCAGTACATTCGTCGACACCACCGAACGCAAGCGCGCCGAGCAGGCCCTGAAGGACAGCCAGGAGCGCCTGGACCTGGCCCTGGATTCGGCACAACTGGGCACTTGGGACTGGCACATTCCAAGCGGAATGCTCTACGGTTCGGCCCGCGCCGCGCAGCTGCATGGCTTGCCGCCCATCCCCTTTCATGAATCGTTCGATGCATTCTTCGAGGGCGTGCCGGAGCAAGAGCGCAACTCGATGCGTCAGGCCTACCGTAGCCTGCGCGAAGGGCCTGCCGGCAACTATCAGATCACCTACCGGGTACAGTTGGAAAACGGCGCTTCACGCTACATCGAAAGCCGCGCGCGGCTATACCGCGACGACCAGGGCATCCCCTTGCGCATGGCTGGCACCTTGCTCGACATCACCGACCAGGTGGAACGCGAGCAGCGCCTGAGCGCCTCGGAAGAGAAGTTTGCCAGCCTGTTCCAGGTCAGTCCCGACCCGATCTGCGTCACCCGTCAGGACACCGGCCAGTTCATCGAGATCAATCCGGCGTTCACCCAGACCTTCGGCTGGAGCAGCGAGCAGGTGCTTGGGCGTACCGCAGAGGAGATCGGCCTGTGGGCCGAGTCCGTTGAGCGCGCGCAACGTATCGAGCAGGTGATCCGCGAACAGGCGTTAAGCAACGTCGCAGTGATACTCAACCACCGCAATGGCACCCCACTGACCTGCGTGATTTCCAGCCGCCTGATCACCGTCGACGACCAGCCGTGCAGCGTTACCACCCTGCGCGACATCACCCAGCAACAACGCGCCGAAGCAGCGCTGAAGTCCAGCGAGGAGAAGTTCGCCAAGGCCTTCCACTCCAGCCCCGACGCCATCACCATTACCGAACGCCACAGCGGCCGCTACCTGGAAGTCAACGACGGCTTCTGCCGCCTGACCGGCTACAGCACTGCCGACGTGATCGGCCACACGGTGTATGAGATCGGCATCTGGGCCGACGACAAGCAGCGCAGCGCGCTGCTGGCCGAATTGCGCGAGCGCGGCCGGGTACACCACCGCGAGATGCTCGGGCGAAACAAGCGTGGCGATATCCTCACGGTGGAGGTTTCGGTGGAACCGATCACCCTCAACGAAGTGGACTGCCTGCTGCTGACTGCCCGCGACGTCAGCCAGTTGAAGAACGCTCAGGCGCAGATACGCCACCTGGCCTATCACGACCCGCTGACCAACCTGCCCAACCGCGCCTTGCTGATGGACCGCCTGAGCCAGCAGATCGCCCTGCTCAAGCGCCATAACCTGCGTGGCGCCCTGCTGTTCCTCGACCTTGACCACTTCAAGCACATCAACGACTCGCTGGGCCACCCGGTGGGCGACACCGTGCTGAAGATCATCACCGCCCGTCTGGAGGCCAGCGTGCGTCTGGAGGACACCGTAGCGCGCCTGGGGGGCGACGAGTTCGTGGTACTGCTCAGCGGCCTGGAAGGGAGCCGCGAACACGTGGAAGAGAAAGTGCGCGAGCTGGCCGACACCCTGCGCGAACTGCTGGCCGAGCCCATGTCACTGGATGGCCAGCGCCTGCAAGTGACGCCCAGCATCGGCGTGGCGCTGATCCCCGACCACGGCACCACACCGGCTGACCTGCTCAAGCGTGCCGATATCGCCCTGTACCGGGCCAAGGACTCCGGTCGCAACACCACCCAGCTGTTCCACACCACCATGCAGAAGGCCGCCAGCGAGCGCCTGCGCATGGAAAACGACCTGCGCCTGGCCTTGGCCCGTGGCGAACTGGCGCTGCACTTCCAGCCGCAAGTGGATGCCCGCGACAACCGCATCGTCGGCGCCGAAGTACTGCTGCGCTGGCACCACCCGCAACTGGGTCAGCAACCGCCCTCGCAGTTCATCCAGGTACTGGAAGAAAGCGGCCTGATCCTTGAAGTCGGCAGCTGGATTCTCGACGAGGCCTGCGACGCCTGCGCCCGCATGCTCACCGACGGGCTGATCGACGCTGATGATTTCAGCCTGTGTGTGAACATAAGCCCGCGACAATTCCGCCAGAACGACTTTGTCGGGCGGGTGCTGCGCAGCCTGGACGATTATCGCCTGCCGCGGCAGATGCTGACGCTGGAAATCACCGAAGGCATCGTCATCCAGAACCTGGAAGACACCATCAGCAAGATGCGCGAGCTGAAAGGCTACGGGGTGAGTTTTGCCATGGATGACTTCGGCACCGGCTATTCCTCGCTGACTTACCTGAAGCGCCTGCCGGTGGATGCGCTGAAAATCGACCAGAGCTTCGTACGCGACGCCCCTGTCGACCCCAACGACGCAGAGATTGTCCGCGCCATTGTCGCCATGGCGCGCAGTCTGGACCTGGCGGTGATTGCCGAAGGGGTAGAGCTGACCGAACAGCTGGCGTTTCTCGAGCGACTGGGGTGCCATCTGTACCAGGGTTATCTGCACAGCCGGCCATTGCCGTTGCCGGAGTTTCGGCAGATGTTGCTGGAGGCGCCGGCAGATTACTGATGGCATGGCTCTCGCGCACCTACGGAACGGCGCGAGAAGCACGAAAAAGGGCACCTCTGGAGGTGCCCTTTTTCATTGCAGTGCGATCAGTTCAGCGCTGGTTTTTCGCCATTGATCGGAATGCGCTTGGCCTTGGCTTCTTCTGGCACGATGCGCAGCAGGTCGATGCTGAGCAGGCCATTGGCCAGGCCGGCGGCCTTCACTTCGATGTGATCAGCCAGGCGGAACGACAGCTTGAAGGCGCGCTGTGCGATACCCTGGTGCAGGTAGGTCACTTCAGCGGCGCTGTTGTCGCGCTTGCCACCGGTCACGGTCAGGACACCTTTTTCGACCTGCAGGTCGAGGTCCTCTTCCTGGAAACCGGCTGCAGCAACCACGATGCGGTAGTGGTCATCGCCATGCTTTTCCACGTTATAGGGCGGGTAGCTGCTACCGGCCTCGTTACGTGCCGCGGATTCGAACAGGTCGTTGAAACGGTCGAAACCAACGGAATGGCGGAACAGTGGAGCAAGAGAGAAAGCAGTAGTCATGGTCATAAACTCCTGAGATTCAGCAAGTAGGTCATTACGCGACCCGACTTCGGCATCGCGTACTCAAAAGATATGGCCGAGGGAAATGCTTTCAAGGGGTAAATAGAAAAAATTAGATTTTTTTGCACGGGGTTTGATGGCCTCTTCGCGGGTGAACCCGCTCCTACCACGGCCTGTGCCCCGCCACCGACCTGTGTCCACCACCGATCCGGCGTAGGAGCGGGTTTACCCGCGAATACGGTAGCGGCGGCAACGGTGAACGGCGGGTGGAAATTGGCTAGCAGGGCCGGCCTCTTCGCGGGTAAACCCGCTCCTACGAGGACCTGCGCCCAATCACCGACCTGTGTCCACCACCGATCCGGCGTAGGAGCGGGTTTACCCGCGAATACGGTAGCGGCGGCATCGGTGAACGGCGGGTGGAAATTGGCCAGCAGGGCCGGCCTCTTCGCGGGTAAACCCGCTCCTACAGGTGCAGTACCAGAGGCCTGCTCAGGCGACGCAAGCCTCCAGGGCTTGAGCCTCTACCCCCAGCAACCGGCTGATCCGCGCGCAGTCATCTTCCCGGCGCAACTCGGCAAACAACACCACCGCTTCAGGGTAACTGCGAGTCAGCATCGCCAGCCACTGCTTCATCCGCCCCGGCGCATAACGCGGCGACAATTTGGCCTGAGCCTGACGCCAGAACTCACGCAACAGAGGCAACAAGTCCTGCCAGCTCATCGGCTGATAGTCGCGCCCGTCCCGCGCCGCCGCAATCTGCAGGCCCAGGTCCGGGCGCGATACCAGCCCACGCCCGAGCATGATGTCTTCAGCGCCACTGACCTCGCGGCAACGCCGCCAGTCATCAACCGTCCAGATCTCGCCATTGGCGAACACCGGCACCTTGACCACATCCTGTACCCGCGCCACCCACTCCCAGTGCGCTGGCGGCTTGTAGCCCTCAACCTTGGTCCGCGCGTGCACCACCAGGTGTGCCGAACCGCCCTCGGCCAGCGCCGTGGCGCACTCCAGCGCCCCGTCGGGGCTGTCAAAGCCCAGGCGCATCTTCGAGGTCACCGGGATATTCGCCGGTACTGCACGCCGCACCTCACGCACAATGGCGTGCAGCAACTCTGGCTCTTTGAGCAGTACCGCACCACCTCGCGACTTGTTCACTGTCTTTGCCGGGCAACCGAAGTTCAAGTCGATCACCGGCGCCCCAAGCTCGCAAGCCAGTGCGGCGTTTTCCGCCAGGCATACCGGGTCCGAACCCAGCAATTGCACACGCATGGGCACACCGGAAGCGGTGCGCGCGCCCTGGCGCAGTTCAGGCGCCAGCTTGTGGAACGAGGACGCCGGCAACAGACGGTCGCACACGCGAATGAACTCGGTGACGCACCAGTCGATACCGCCCACGCGGGTCAATACGTCGCGCAGGATGTTGTCGACCAGCCCCTCCATGGGGGCCAGGGCAATTTGCATGTCGGGGTCTCAGCGGAAAAAGCCGGCAGTTTAACAAAAATTGCCGGCGACTCAGGCACCGATCAGCGCCGGACCGTAACCCTCGACGAATTCCGCCGGCATGCGCCTGGGCTTGCCGCTGGACAGCTCGATGCAGGCAAAGGTGGTTTGCGCGCGCAGCAGTGTCACACCATCGCGCGGGCGCTTGAGCTGAAAACGCCGGGTCATGCGCAGGCGCTGGTCCCAGTCAATGATCCAGGTGGCCAGTTGCAGCTCGTCGTCCTCATAGGCAGCGGCCAGGTAGTCGATTTCGTGGCGCACCACGGCCATCGCCCGGTCAAGGCGCCGGTATTCGGCCAGGTCCAGCCCCAGGCGCTGGGAATGGCGCCAGGCGCAACGCTCAAGCCAGGTCACGTAGACCGCATTGTTGGCGTGGCCAAGGCCGTCGATGTCCTCGCTGCCGACGCGCAGGTCGATGACGAAGGGTGTTGCCAGGTCCCAGCTCATTTTCGCTTCCTTGGCGCAAAAGGCGATTTAGCAGCGATCTGCGGGGCAATGTCCAGCCCCTGTGAGCCTGAGGCGGTCGTTATAGGGGCGGGCTTGCCCGCGAATCAGACACCGCGGTGGATGGCCCCGGCGGCGATACCGATATTCGCCGCTGAAGCCGCGCCGACACTGACCGCCTCAGCCCGAGCCAGCAATTCGAGCACGGCTTCACTCAGCCGCGGGTCGGCCAGCACTCGCTGGTGACCACCCTCTTCCAGCAGCATCAGCCGGCTGTCGAACCAGGCCTTGTGGATGACATGTGCCTCATCTGCGGACACGAGAGCATCATCGGCAGCATGCACCACCAGCCCCGGCAGCTCCAGCTGGTAACCCGTGACATCCAGCCGCGCAATCTGCATGCCCACATCGCGCTCGATCTGGCGAATGAACGCTGCCCGTGCCCGGGCTGGCAGCCCCAGGCGATGGGCAAAACCACGCAACACACCGAGCAACCGCGCCGGCGCTGCAATGCTGACAGCCGCCTCTGTACGCAGCCCCATCTGCAAAGCCAGCAGCACGCTCGCCCCACCCATGGAATGGCCAATGACTGCACGCAAGGGCGGCAACTCAGCCGCAGCCTCAAGCAGCGCCCGGGCAAACAGCACCACATTCGCTTGCTCGCCAGGCGAACGACCATGCCCAGGCCCTTCCAGCGACACCACCGTATGCCCCGCCTGAACCAAGGTCTCGATCAAGGCGGCAAACTGCGTCGGGCGCCCCTCCCAACCGTGCATCAGCAGCACGGTCGGCCCTTGACCCCAGCGCAAGGCAGACAGACCGAAGCGCAGCGTAATGCGCTCGGCGCTGGCCAGCACAGGCAGTTCCCAATCCCGCGGCGGCAGGTTGCGCGGAGTCATGAAGGCTCGGCGCATCTTGCCCGCGACATGCTCGGGGGCCAGGCGGCCCAAGGTGCCATTGACACCGCGAATCCAGCTCAGGGTGGTCATCGCCATGCTCCAGGTTTAAAGCACCGCCGATTTGGCGGCGCGCAGAATACGGTCAGACAGGTCACTGGTCCCCAAGGCCCGGGCCAGCGCCAGCCCCCCAA
The DNA here is from genome assembly GCF_054611535.1 of Pseudomonas sp. VEM90. Taxonomy (NCBI): domain Bacteria; kingdom Pseudomonadati; phylum Pseudomonadota; class Gammaproteobacteria; order Pseudomonadales; family Pseudomonadaceae; genus Pseudomonas; species Pseudomonas sp. VEM90. The sequence continues at coordinate 13,565 of NZ_JBTRAR010000027.1, forward strand.
CCATCAGGGCCAGGTCGGCCAGCGCTTTGTCGGCATCCTCAGGGCGGTCAACCATCGCGGCAGTCATCAACTCGATGTGCTCGGCCAGCACCTCGCGGAAGACCTCCGGCAGGCGCTGCATTTCGCCCAACGCGTTAGGCAGCGGGCAAGCATGCACTTCGCAGTCCCGGTGCTTGCGCGAGAGGTAGAAGGCGCCAGCCAGCGCTCGCCGCCCGGCGCCATCGAGACTGGGGTCGATCTGGGCGAGCAAGGCTCGGCGCTCACCCAACAACTGGCGGAACGCCTCGAGCATCAGCTCGTCCTTGCTGTCGAAGTGTGCGTAGAAGCCGCCGACGGTCAGGCCTGCCGCACCCATCACCTGGCTGACGCTGGGCTCGGCCGGGCCGTGCTGGATCAGCGCAGTGCGCGCAGCCTCCAGAATGCGTTCGCGGGTTCTGCTCTTCTTGTCGCTCATCGGGCACGCACCAAACAAAATATGATGATCGAAATATTATTCTCATCATATTTTTTGGCAAGCAGAATCTGCGACCGCTTGTCGGAGGGAAAATTATTGGGGAAGGAAAAAACAAAAGGCCCATTCAATAAGCGAATGAGCCTTTAAAGTCCCGCAAAACGCGGGTAAACGTGGCGTCCCCTAGGGGACTCGAACCCCTGTTACCGCCGTGAAAGGGCGGTGTCCTAGGCCACTAGACGAAGGGGACGTAACCTTCGCGAAGATCCACTCGTGTGAACCCTGGCAGAAATGGTGGAGCTAAGCGGGATCGAACCGCTGACCTCCTGCATGCCATGCAGGCGCTCTCCCAGCTGAGCTATAGCCCCGAAACAAAAGGCTCATCAATAATCGACGAGCCTTTTTAAGCCCTGCAAAACGCAGGAAAAGTGGCGTCCCCTAGGGGACTCGAACCCCTGTTACCGCCGTGAAAGGGCGGTGTCCTAGGCCACTAGACGAAGGGGACGTAACCTTCGTGCCGATCCGCTAACGCGAACCGCGGCAAAATTGGTGGAGCTAAGCGGGATCGAACCGCTGACCTCCTGCATGCCATGCAGGCGCTCTCCCAGCTGAGCTATAGCCCCGGATTTCTAGCCTCGCGGCCCAGCGACATACCAACATCGCTTGTGTAAAACTGGCGTCCCCTAGGGGACTCGAACCCCTGTTACCGCCGTGAAAGGGCGGTGTCCTAGGCCACTAGACGAAGGGGACGAACCTTCTTACCTTCAAGACCCGGTTGCTGGACCCGGTCTTGCTTATCAGCCTTGGCTGCTAAGCGGAATTTGGTGGAGCTAAGCGGGATCGAACCGCTGACCTCCTGCATGCCATGCAGGCGCTCTCCCAGCTGAGCTATAGCCCCACAATGTCGCTTTGAACTGAACCGCTGGCTGGGTGCCTGGCGTTTCGTTTTCGTTCATCGCTGTGGACGGGGCGCATATTAAGATCGGATTGCAGGGCTGTCAAACTAATTTTCAAAAATGTTCAAAAATTTTTTCACAGATAACAATCACTTACCGCCCTGCCCCGGTTTTTTGGGGCTTAGTTGGCCTGTGGGAGCGGGCGTGCCCGCAAATGCGGTATTGAATTTACCATTGCATTCGCGGGCACGCCCGCTCCCACAGGTTAGGTGCAAAGCTGAATCAGGCGATGGAAGCCAACAGCTTCTCCCACTCTTTGTTTTCTTTCTTCGACACACCACCCAGCAGGTCCAGGGCCTGGCGCAGGCGGTAGCGGGTCAGGTCAGGACCGAGGATTTCCATGGCGTCCAGCACCGAAACCGAGCTGGCCTGGCCGGTGATGGCGGCGAACATCAGCGGCATGGCGTCACGCAGCTTCAGCTCCAGCGCCTCGACCACGGCCTGGATGCAACCGGTGATGCGCTCTTTTTCCCACTGGCGCAGGCTTTCAAGCTTCCACAGGATCAGCTGGATCACCTGACGCACCTGGTCGGCCGACAGTTTCTTGCTTTCGAACAGCTTGGCGTCCAGCTTGAGCGCGCCTTCGAAGAAGAACCCGCCCAACGGGGCAACCTGGCTGAAGGTTTCTACCCGGCCCTGCACGTGCGGGGCAATCTTCATCATGTAGTCGCTGTTGAACGCCCATTTCTGCAGGCGTGCGGCGAATTCCTCTACCGGCAGCTCGCGCAGCCACTGGCCGTTGAGCCAGGACAGCTTCTCGATGTCAAAGATCGGGCCGCCCAGCGAGATACGCGACAGGTCGAAGTGCTCGACCATTTCGGCCAGCGAGAACTTCTCGCGCTCGTCAGGCATCGACCAGCCCATGCGGCCAAGATAGTTGAGCATCGCTTCAGGCATGAAGCCCATGCGCTCGTAGAAGGTGACCGAGGTCGGGTTCTTGCGCTTGGACAGTTTGGATTTGTCCGGGTTGCGCAGCAGCGGCATGTAGCACAGCTTGGGCTGCTCCCAGCCGAAGTACTCGTACAGCTTGATCAGCTTGGGCGCCGATGGCAGCCACTCTTCACCACGCAGCACGTGGGTGATGCCCATCAGGTGGTCGTCGACCACGTTGGCCAGGAAGTACGTCGGCAGGCCGTCGTTCTTCATCAGTACCTGCATGTCCATGCGGTCCCACGGGATCTCGACATCGCCGCGCAGCATGTCCGGTACCACGCAGATGCCTTCGCTCGGCACCTTCATGCGGATCACGTGCGGCTCGCCAGCGTCCAGGCGGCGCTGCACTTCTTCGGCGCTCATCAGCAACGCACGGCCATCGTAACGCGGGGTTTCGCCGCGGGCCTGCTGCTCGGCACGCATCTGCTCCAGCTCTTCGGCGGTGCAGAAGCAGTAGAAGGCGTGGCCGGCGTCTACCAGTTCCTTGGCGTACTTGGCGTAGATTTCGCCACGCTCGCTCTGCCGGTAAGGGCCATGCGGGCCGCCGACATCCGGGCCTTCGTTCCATTCGATGCCAAGCCAGCGCAGAGCGTCGAAGATCTGTTGCTCCGACTCGCGCGTGGAGCGCAGCTGATCGGTGTCTTCGATGCGCAGGATGAACTCACCGCCGTGCTGCTTGGCAAAGCAGTAGTTGAACAGGGCGATGTAGGCAGTGCCGACATGGGGGTCGCCGGTAGGCGATGGCGCAATACGCGTGCGTACGGTGGTCATGGAGAGTCTCGAACGAAAGATGAAACAAAGGCGGGATGTTAGCAGGAGGCGGGCACCGGGCTCCAGCAATGGCGCGAACGTCACTTGTCGACAGGCCCGGCGCCGCTGTTAAATTTGTTTACATTTCTGGAACGATAGTCCCCATGCCTGCCCAACTCAAACGCCGCCTGACGATCTTCTTCACCCTGGTGGCCATCATTGCCCTTGCCTTCCTGGCCCACTGGTACTTCAAGGGCCGCTTCTACGAAAGCACCGACAACGCCTACGTGCAGGGCGAGATCACCCGTATCTCCAGCCAGCTCGGCGCACGTATCGAAACAGTGCCGGTCGAGGACAACCAGCACGTCAGCAAGGGTAGCTTGCTGGTGCGCCTGGAAGCCGCCGACTTCGAGCTGGCGGTCGAACGCGCCCGTGCCGCCCTGGCCACCCGCGAAGCCGAGTATGCGCAAGCGCAAAGCCGCCTCACCCAACAAGGCAGCCTGATTGCCGCCGGCCAGGCCCAGTTGGCGGCCACCCAGGCCACGTTCGACCGCTCGCGGCTGGACCTGAGCCGCGCGGAGAAGCTGCGCAAACCGGGTTTTGTCTCCGAAGAGCGGGTCACTACCCTGTCGGCGGACAGCCATGTCGCCGGCTCCCAGGTCGACAAGGCCCGCGCCGACCTGCAAAGCCAGCGCCAGCAGGTCACCGCCCTGAACGCCGAGCTCAAGCGCCTCGATGCGCAAATCGCCAATGCCCGCACCGACCTGGCCCAGGCCGAACTGAACCTGACCCGCTGCGAAATCCATGCGCCGATCAGCGGCACCATCGGCCAGCGTAATGCGCGCAATGGCCAGGTGGTGCAGGCCGGTGCCTACCTGCTGTCGATCGTGCCGGATGAAGACATCTGGGTGCAGGCCAACTTCAAGGAAACCCAGATCGGCCGCATGCACCCCGGCCAGCGCGCAGAGCTGCTGTTCGACAGCTACCCAGACACACCGATCGAAGGCCGGGTGGACAGCCTGTTCGCCGCATCCGGTGCGCAGTTCAGCCTGCTGCCACCGGACAACGCCACCGGTAACTTCACCAAAGTTGTGCAGCGCATCCCGGTAAAACTCACGTTCCGCGCCGACAACCCGTTGCATGGGCGTATTCGCCCCGGCATGTCGGTGACCGCCACTGTCGACCTGCGCAGCGAAGACGAAAGCCACAATGGCCGGTGACCAACTGCTCCGCCCCACGGCGGAGCCAACCCGGCGCGACTGGATCGCAGTGATGAGCGTGATGCTCGGCGCCTTCATGGCAGTGCTGGACATCCAGATCACCAACTCCTCGTTGAAGGACATCCAGGGCGCCCTGTCGGCGACCCTGGAAGAAGGCTCATGGATTTCCACCTCTTACCTGGTAGCGGAAATCATCATGATCCCGCTAACAGCCTGGTTGGTGCAGCTGCTGTCGGCGCGGCGCCTGGCAGTGTGGGTATCCGGCGGCTTCCTGCTGTCGTCGCTGCTATGCTCGATGGCCTGGAACCTGGAGAGCATGATCCTGTTCCGTGCCTTGCAGGGCTTCACCGGCGGCGCACTGATCCCGCTGGCCTTTACCCTGACCCTGATCAAGCTGCCCGAGCATCACCGCGCCAAAGGCATGGCGATGTTCGCCATGACCGCCACTTTTGCCCCCTCCATCGGCCCCACCCTGGGCGGCTGGCTGACCGAGAACTGGGGCTGGGAGTACATCTTCTACATCAATATCCCGCCGGGCCTGCTAATGATCGCCGGCTTGTTATACGGGCTTGAGAAGAAGGAGGCGCACTGGGAGCTGCTGAAAAGTACCGATTACGCCGGGATCGTCACCCTCGGCCTTGGGTTGGGCTGCCTGCAGGTGTTTCTCGAGGAAGGCCATCGCAAGGACTGGCTGGAGTCGCACCTGATCGTCGGCCTGGGCAGCGTTGCCCTGGTCAGCCTGATCACCTTCGTCATCCTGCAGTTTTCCAAGCCACACCCACTGATCAACCTGCGGATCCTCGGCAACCGCAACTTTGGCCTGTCGAGCATCGCCAGCCTGGGCATGGGCGTGGGCCTGTACGGGTCGATCTATCTGCTACCGCTGTACCTGGCGCAGGTACAGGGTTACAACGCCTTGCAGATTGGCGAGGTGATCATGTGGATGGGGATTCCGCAGCTGTTCCTGATCCCGCTGGTGCCGCAACTGATGAAGGTGATATCGCCCAAGGTACTATGCGCGCTGGGGTTTTGCTTGTTCGGCGCTGCCAGTTTCGGTTCGGGGGTGCTCAACCCGGACTTTGCCGGGCCGCAGTTCAACCATATCCAGATCATCCGCGCCCTGGGCCAGCCGATGATCATGGTGACCATCTCGCTGATTGCCACCGCGTATATCCAACAACAGGATGCCGGGTCCGCGTCGAGCCTGTTCAATATTCTGCGTAACCTCGGTGGCGCGATTGGTATTGCCTTGCTGGCCACCCTGCTGGATGCGCGGACCAAGGTGTATTTCGACTACCTGCGCGAATCGGTGGTGCCGAGCAACCCGCAGGTGGCTGAGCGGCTGGCGCAATTGGCGGAACGGTTGGGCAGTGACAATGCAGCGCTGGGCAAACTTAGCGAGATTACCCACCAACAGGCCATGATCATGGCGTACAACGATGCCTTCCACTTTGTCGGAATCGGGTTGGCGGTGAGCATGGTGGCGGTGTTGCTGACCCGCAAGTTGCCGGAGGGGTTGAAGGCTGGGGAAGCCCATTGAGGCTATTACAGATTAGATGCGGTCCCTGTGGGAGCGGGCATGCCCGCGAACACCGGCGCAGCCGGTGCCAGCCACCGCGTTGAATTCTTCGCGGGCACGCCCGCTCCCACAGGGCCCGCGCCCGGCTTCAGCTGCTAATCAACCGCTCCCGCAGCTGCGCAATCTCGTCACGCAACTGCGCCGCAGCTTCGAACTCCAGGTCGCGGGCGAACTGCATCATTTTCTCTTCCAGCTGCTTGATGCGCTTGGTGATCTCGCCCGGCGTACGCAGTTCGGCCTCGTAACGGGCGCTCTCCTCCGCCGCCTTGGCCATGCCCTTGCGCTTCTTGCTGCGCGCACCGGGCACGGTGGCACCCTCCATGATGTCGGCGATGTCCTTGACCACGCCCTTGGGCACGATGCCGTTGGCTTCGTTGAAGGCGATCTGCTTCTCGCGGCGGCGCTCGGTTTCGTCGATGGCTCGCTGCATGGAGCCTGTTACGTTATCGGCGTACAGAATGGCCCGGCCATTGAGGTTACGTGCCGCGCGGCCAATGGTCTGGATCAGGGAGCGCTCGGAACGCAGAAAACCTTCCTTGTCCGCATCGAGGATGGCCACCAGCGACACCTCGGGCATGTCCAGGCCCTCGCGCAGCAGGTTGATGCCCACCAGCACGTCGAAGGTGCCCAGGCGCAGGTCGCGGATAATTTCCACCCGCTCCACCGTATCGATGTCCGAGTGCAGGTAGCGTACCCGCACGTCGTGGTCGGCCAGGTAATCGCTGAGGTCCTCGGCCATGCGTTTGGTCAACGTGGTCGCCAGCACTCGCTCGCCTGCCGCGACACGCTTGCGGATCTCGGACAGCAGGTCGTCGACCTGGGTCAACGCCGGGCGCACCTCTACCTGCGGGTCGACCAGCCCGGTCGGGCGCACCACCTGCTCCACCACGCGCCCGGCATGCTCAGCCTCGTAGGGGCCCGGGGTGGCCGAAACGAAAATGGTCTGCGGGCTGACATCCTCCCACTCGTCGAAACGCATCGGCCGGTTGTCCAGCGCTGAAGGCATGCGGAAGCCGTACTCGACCAGGGTCTCCTTGCGTGAACGGTCGCCCTTGTACATGGCACCGACCTGCGGAACGCTGACGTGGGATTCGTCGATCACCAGCAGCGCATCGGGCGGCAGGTAATCGTAAAGGGTGGGCGGCGGCGCCCCGGCCGGGCGCCCGGACAGGTAACGCGAGTAGTTTTCGATGCCGTTGCAGTAGCCCAGTTCGAGGATCATCTCCAGATCGAAGCGGGTGCGTTGCTCCAGGCGCTGCGCTTCGACCAGCTTGTTGGCCTTGTGCAGGTATTCCAGACGCTCTTTCAGTTCGTCCTTGATGCCCTCCACTGCTTCCAGCAGGGTTTCCCGCGGGGTGACGTAGTGGCTCTTGGGGTAGAAAGTGAAACGTGGCAGCTTGCGGAAAACCTCACCGGTCAACGGATCGAAAGCGGCGATGTTCTCCACTTCATCGTCGAACAGTTCGATACGGATGGCTTCCAGATCCGATTCGGCCGGGAAGATGTCGATCACGTCGCCGCGTACCCGGAAAGTGGCACGGGCAAAGTCCATTTCGTTGCGGGTGTACTGCAGGTCGGCCAGGCGGCGCAGCAGCGCGCGCTGGTCGAGCTTGTCGCCACGGTCCACGTGCAGGACCATTTTCAGGTAGGTCTCGGGGCTGCCCAGGCCGTAGATGCACGACACAGTGGTCACGATGATCGCGTCACGCCGCTCCAGCAGCGCCTTGGTCGCCGACAAGCGCATCTGCTCGATGTGGTCGTTGATCGAGGCGTCCTTCTCGATGAAGGTGTCTGACGACGGCACGTAGGCTTCTGGCTGGTAGTAGTCGTAATAGGAAACGAAGTACTCCACCGCGTTATTGGGGAAGAACGCCTTGAACTCCCCGTACAACTGCGCGGCCAGCGTCTTGTTGGGCGCCAGCACCAGCGTCGGGCGCTGCACCTGCTGGATGACGTTGGCAATACTGAAGGTCTTGCCCGAGCCAGTCACCCCGAGCAGCGTCTGGTGCGACAACCCCGCCTCGATGCCTTCGACCAACCGGCGGATAGCCTCGGGCTGGTCGCCGGCCGGCTGGAAACGTGTGACGAGCTGGAACTCGGACATGAAGGACCTCGCGGTGCAGCAGCTGTAAATTTAGCCAGTAGTCTATACCCAAATGCGCCCGTTCGGGGGCGCTTTCAAGGCACAGGAGTGGGCGTGTGCAACGGTGGACACGGCAATTGGACCAATGGTCGAAAAATATTTGCGCAAATAGCCCTAAAAGCTGCGCCAGAGTGTCGCGGTGACCGGTCGGTATCACTATACTGACTCCCCGTTTGTGCACCGCTTCAGTGCATTCGGCTGGAGCGTGTACGCCCTATCACACTCCAATCAGAGCCAAGGTAACAATGAGCCTGTTTTCCGCTGTCGAGCTGGCACCCCGCGACCCTATTCTGGGCCTCAACGAAGCATTCAACGCCGACCCACGTACCGACAAGGTCAACCTGGGCGTAGGCGTGTATTGCAATGAGGAAGGCCGCATTCCGCTGCTGCGCGCCGTGATCGAAGCCGAAACCCAGCGTGCCGCCCAGCACGCTTCGCGCGGCTACCTGCCGATCGACGGCATCGCCACCTACGACCAGGCTGTGCAGAAGCTGCTGTTCGGCGCCGAGTCGCCACTGCTGGCCGCTGGCCGCGTGGTCACCGTGCAGGCCGTCGGTGGTACTGGCGCGCTGAAGATCGGCGCCGACTTCCTCAAGCGCCTCTCGCCAAACGCCGTGGTTGCCATCAGCGACCCGAGCTGGGAAAACCACCGTGCGCTGTTCGAATCGGCCGGCTTCCCGGTGCAGAACTACCGCTACTACGATGCGCCGACCAACGACGTCAACCGCGCTGGCATGCTCGAAGACCTCAACGCCCTGCCGTCCGGCTCGATCGTGGTGCTGCACGCCTGCTGCCACAACCCGACGGGTGTCGACCTGAACCTGGACGACTGGAAGAACGTCCTGGAAGTGGTCAAGGCCAAGGGCCACGTGCCGTTCCTCGACATGGCCTACCAAGGCTTTGGTGACGGTATCGCCGAAGACGCCTTCGCCGTGCGCCTGTTCGCCGAGTCGGGCCTGGAGTTCTTTGTTTCCAGCTCGTTCTCCAAATCGTTCTCGCTGTACGGCGAGCGCGTCGGCGCACTGTCGATCGTCACCGCCTCCAAGGACGAGAGCACCCGCGTGCTGTCGCAGGTCAAGCGCGTGATCCGCACCACCTACTCCAACCCGCCAACCCACGGCGCAACCATTGTTGCCACCGTGCTGAACAGCGCAGAGCTGCGCCAGATGTGGGAAACCGAACTGGCCGAAATGCGCGAGCGTATCCACGGCATGCGCAAGCAGATGGTATCGCTGCTGGCCGAATACGGTGCCAACCGCGACTTCAGCTTCGTTGGCCGCCAGGTCGGCATGTTCTCCTACTCGGGCCTGACCGTTGAACAGGTCGCCCGCCTGAAGAACGATTTCGGCATCTATGCCCTGGACACCGGCCGTATCGCGGTGGCCGCGCTGAACCAGAGCAACATCCACGTGGTGACCAAAGCTATCGTGGAAGTGCTGTAACTCATTGTTTTGCCTGGGGGTGGGTTGACTTCTCCCAGGCAATCAGTAAGATACGCGCAGATTCCGCGATAGCTCAGTCGGTAGAGCAAATGACTGTTAATCATTGGGTCCCTGGTTCGAGTCCAGGTCGCGGAGCCAGACATTGAAGAAGCCCCCGGATGCGCAAGCAACCGGGGGCTTTTTCGTTGCGCTGAAATTATTGGCCAGCAACGGTGAACGGCGGGCGGAGATTGGCCAGCAGGCCCGGCCCTTTCGCGGGTGAACCCGCTCCTACAACGGCCTGCGCCGAATCACCGATACGTGTGTAGGAGCGGGTTTACCCGCGAATACGGTGGCGGCCGCAACGGTGAAAGGACGCTGGAGATTAGCCCGCAGGCCCGGCCCATTTACGGGTGACCCGGCGCCAACGGCCGGTGCCGAATCACCGATGCGTGTGCAGGACCGGGTTTACCCGCGAAGAAGCCGGCATCGCCAACAGAGGCCTCAATCACTGCGCCCGATCGGGTAAAACACCCCCCGGCTCCACACCCCAAGCCATTCCTCACCATCGATCACACGCGGCACCGCCAGCTCCACCAGTTGGTAAAACACATTGCGATGTATCAGCGCCTCCAGGTTGCTGCGCATCAGCACATACGGTGATGGCTCCTGCGTCACCGGGTCGATCACCACCCGCAGGGGGTTATCCGGCCCGGCCTCGACCTGGTCCTCGACATTGCTGGTAAAGCGCAGCACCTGCTGTTCGCCTTCCCCCTGCACTTCCAGCAGCACGGCCACGAACGGCGCATCATCGACACGAATGCCGACCTTCTCTACCGGGGTGATCAGGAAATAGTCATCGCCATCGCGGCGAATGATGGTCGAGAACAGCCGCACCATCGGCTTGCGCCCGATCGGCGTGCCCAGGTAGTACCAGGTGCCATCACGGGCGATGCGCATGTCGATGTCACCACAGAAATCCGGGTTCCACAGGTGCACCGGCGGCAGCCCCTTGGCCTTGGGGATCTGCGCCAGAAGGTCATTGGCCTTGCCGGAGTCACTCATCACGCTTGCCTCATTCACTCATGCCCAGGAGACTACGAGCGTACTCGCGCATCGGCGCGCCAAGCAAATCCTCCGGGGTGTTGTCGTGGAACGTCAACAAACCGCCACGGCTCTTGATACGCGCAGTGTCGATCAGATAGCGGGTATTGGTTTCGATCAGCATCATCTGCACCACGCCAGAGTCCCAGCCCAAGCGGTCGACGGCCTGCTCGTCATACCACTCGTCACCATTGCCGATTCGATCGTCGGTCCGCGCGAAGCGGGTGTACAGCAGGTAGTCAGCGCCTACCGAGCGCGCCTGGGCAATGGCCTCTTCCAGGCCCAGCGGGCCCTGGGCGCGACGCACCATCGGGAAGTATTCGACAAAGCTCTTGAAGGCCTGCTGGGCCACTGCATTCTGCCGAGGCACCGGCCCCTTGCCCGGCGGCACGAACGCACCTTGGCCAATGAAAATGAATGAATCAGGCTGCAGGCGGATCGACAAGGTGCGACGGGTTTCGCTGTGGTCCAGCAGACCGGCATCGCTCATGTGATAGCGGACACCCTCGCCCATATCACTGACATTCATGCAGCCGCCCAGCGCCATCAGCGCCAGCAGCAAGACCAGGCTACGCATCTTTCCTCCAGTGGCCGGCGACGAAAAACCGGCGAATAGCCGGCGGATGCAGCTTTTGCGCCAGCTTCAGCCACCGATCACTTTCATGACCGTCACGCCGCCGGAAAAGGCCAGGTCCTGTTTGTCTGCCAATGCCTTGACCAACAACCGCTGCAAGGCCGGCAACGCCTGATGACGCGGCTTTTCCAGCAGGTCGCCGACGAAGTGCCGGTTACCAGACGACAGGCAGCCATGCAGCCAGCCCGTGGAAGACAGGCGCAGCCGCGAGCAGGTACGGCAAAACGGCACGCTTTCGTTGGCGATAACGCCAAAGTGGCCCCTGCCGGGGATGTGGTAACGCATGGCAGTGGCGTCCAGCGGCGCATCCACCTGGGCGTAGGTATGCTGGCCGCCGATCAGCGCAAGCAGTTGGTCGAGGCCGACAAACTGTTGGAGGAAGGCGTTGCGATCGTGGGCCAGGTGGCCCATTCGCATCAGTTCGATGAAGCGCAGTTCGAAGCCGCGCGCGAGGCAGTAATCCAGCAGCGGCAGTACCTGATCGAGGTTTTTCCCGCGCATCGGCACCATGTTGACCTTGATTCGCATGCCCAAGGCGCTGGCCTGCTCCATTCCGTCCAGCACAGTGCCCAGGTCGCCGCCGCGGGCAATCTGGCGGAAAGCCAGGGGGTCGAGGGTGTCGAGGGAAACGTTCAGCCGACGAATCCCAGCCGCCTGCAGTTGCGGCAACTTGCGCGCCAGCAACTGGCCATTGGTGGTCAGCGAGATGTCGTCAAGGTCGAGTTTGGCCACGGCAGCCAGAAAGGCATCCAGACGCGGGCTAACCAATGGCTCACCGCCAGTAATGCGCAGGCGCTCGATACCGGCAGCTTCGATCAGGTAGGCCACGCCACGGGCCAAGGCATCCGCTGACAGCTCGTCCTGCGCCGCCACCAACCGCTTGCCGTCAGGTACGCAGTAGGTACAGGCGTAGTTGCAGGCAGCCGTCAGGCTGACGCGCAGGTTACGAAAGCGCCTGCCTTGACGATCGACAATCATGAATGACTCCGGCATGGATGAAGGGGCTGGCAAAACCTGACTCATAAATCAGGTTTTTGCAAGCCCCAATGAACAATGCCGAATGTTCAAGCGATAGCCGAACGCTTCAGACTGCGCTGCCGAGTAGAGAACCCACGACGCAGTACTTGTGGGAGCGGGCGTGCCCGCGAAGAATCAAACGCGGTGGCTGGCACCGGCTGCGCCCGTGTTCGCAGGCGCGCCCGCTGCCACAGGGCCCGCGCAGTTCCGTGCAATGCTCAGTTCGAGGGTTCCGGGTCGCGCTTGCGCTTGTTGCCCATCCGCACGCCAATATCCATCAGGAACTGGAAGAAGCCTTCCTGATCCTCCAGCACATTGCTCCAGAATGGCGAGTGGTACAGCGCTACAGCGCCGTGCACCAGCGCCCAGGCAGCGCAGTAGTGGAAATACGGCGGCACGTCTTCGAGCTTGCCTTCGCTGATTCGGCCCTTGATCAGCAGGGTCAGGCGGTCGAAGTTGGAGGCACGGATGCTGTGCAACTGCTCGACCATTTCCGGCACCTGGTTGCCCTTGACCACCTTTTCTTCAAGGCGGTCGAACAGCCGGTAGCGCTGCGGGTCGCGCATGCGGAACTCGAAGTAGGCGCGCGACAGGGCTTCCTTGTCACGGTCGACGTCGGCCGAGTGCAACAGCTCGTTCAGGTCACGCTCGTAATCGAGCATCAGGCGAAGGTAGATCTCCGCCTTGGACTTGAAGTGCTTGTAGATCGTGCCTTTGCCGATGCCCACGGCGTCGGCGATCATCTCGACAGTGACGCTGTCTTCACCTTGCTCGAGAAACAGCTTGAGCGCGGTATCGAGGATTTCCTGTTCGCGACGGCGAAACTCACGGACCTTACGAGGTTCTTTCTGCATGGGAAGGACTGGATGACAATCGAAGCGGTTTATTATGCCTAACTTGCGGGAAATTGCACGGATCATCCACACATGTCTGTGTTTCACGATGCATACGGCCATGCGCTGCGGGAGGAATGAAACGTTGACGTATTCCAAATCTGTTTAAAAAACGTCCACTATGCACTGGCACTGCGCCAAACCTGACCAATACTTGAAGTGTTGGCGCGGCGCATCCCCCCCAGTGGCGCGCCGATAAAGGTGCTCAGGGACCGCGTACCTTTGTTTTACTCCTAATGGTCTTAACCCGGATTCCTCCCCCAGAACCCGGGTTTTTTTTGTGTTTTTGTGGGGAGGATGGTGTGACGGCTGTCAGGTGCGTGCCGCAAGAGTTTCAGCGCCTGTGAGATCGAGCGCCGCGCGGGCGGCGCTCGATCTCATAGGCGCTGCAAGGGCTGTGGCAGGCACCTTGTGACCCTCACGCAATCTCTAACCCCGGTGAATCAATCCACCCGCGCCAACGGGAACAGCCGCTTGAAGTTGGCGGTAGTCTGCTCCGCCAACTGCTCATAACTGGCCCCACGCAGGGAAGCAACATACTCCGCCACCTCCCGTACATACTGCGGCAGGTTCGGCTTGCCGCGATGGGGAATCGGCGCCAGATAGGGTGAATCGGTCTCCACCAGCAAGCGATCGACAGGCACCTGCCGCGCCACTTCACGCAACGCATCGGCATTGCGGAAGGTCACGATTCCAGACAGCGAGATGTAATAGCCCAGGTCCAGCGCGGCCTTGGCCATGTCCCAGTCCTCGGTAAAGCAGTGCAGCACGCCAGCCTGCGGCAGGTTGGCCTCACGCAGCAGCGCCAGGGTATCGGCGCGCGCCGCCCGGGTATGCACGATCACCGGCTTGCCAGTCTGCCTGGAGGCCTCCAGGTGCAGGCGGAACGAGGCCTGCTGGAGCTCCGCAGCCTCCGGCTCGTAGTGGTAATCCAGCCCGGTTTCACCAATCGCCACCACATGCGGGTGGGCCAATTCGCGCAACAGCCATTCCAACGCCGGGGTTTCGCCAGGGACCAGGTCCAGCGGGTGCACGCCCACCGAGCAGTCGACGTCAGCGTACTGCTCGCTCAGCGCCTTCACTGCACCCGCATTCTCGGCACTGACGCCAATGCACAAGAAATGCCCAACCCCACGCTCACGCGCCGCCTGCAGGGCAGCATCGAGGGAGCCCTGGTGGGCACTGAGGTCAAGACGGTCGAGGTGGCAATGGGAATCTACGAGCATGGGATAACGGCACACATGAAAAATGGAAAATCAGCGGGCACCCGGCAGTTGCAGCCAGTGAGCCAGCAGCGATTCAAGCAACAAGGCACGGTTGAGGTTGGCCTTGCCCAGCACCTTCTGGCGCTGCTCGAGGATCCATGCCTGCACCTCCAGCACCTTGGTCTGGCGGCTCTTCTGCGCCAGGTACTGCACGACCTTGCGCATATCGGCCAAGCCTAACCCTTCCTCGTCCTGGGTCAACTGGTAGCGCAGGATCAGGTGCGACCAATCGCAAAACCAGTCGAACAGCAGTAACAACGGCACACCGCTCCAGGCATCGGCCAGCTGGCTGGGCGATTGCTGCTGCTTGAGCAGCTTCTTCACCCCGTCAGTAACCAGCGCACGTTGCTCGCGCACACCCTGCGCCTGCAAGCTGACCGCCATCAATGGCGAACCCGCGGCCAGCGTCAGCAACTCATCGCGCTCGACCTCGTCGCAGTCGGGTAACGCGCCAGCCAGCCATGCCTGGCTCTGGGCCAGGCTGGGCTGCGGACAGACGACCTGCTGGCAGCGGCTCTTGATCGTCGGCAACAGGCGGCTGGGCTGGTGCGTAACCAGCAACAACACGGTATCGCCGGAAGGTTCTTCAAGGCTTTTGAGCAGGGCGTTGGAGGCGTTGACATTCATCGCCTCCACCGGCTCGATCAACACCACCTTGCGCCCGCCCAGCTGCGCGGTTTGTACCACAAAGGCCACCAGTTCACGGACCTGGTCGACCTTGATCGGCTTGTCAGCCTCCTCAGGCTCAAGGACGAAGTTGTCCGGGTGGCTGCCGGCCTTGAGCAACAGGCACGACTTACACGCCCCACAAGCGTCCAGGCCCTGCGGCTGTTGGCACAACAGGCGCGCCATCAGACGCTCGGCCAGGGCCCGCTTACCAATACCCTGCGGCCCATGCAGCAGATAAGCGTGGGCGTGCCGGCCGCGACCGGCCAGTTGCTGCCACAGCGCCTGCTGCCAAGGGTAGGCCTCAGCCACGGCAACGCTCCAGAATGCCTGGCAGCAGTGCATCAATGTCACGCTGCACAGCCTCCAGGGATTGTGCTGCATCGAGCAAGCTGTAGCGCTGTGGCGCACCTTGGGCGCGCTGCAGGTACGCCTGGCGCACCGCTTCGAAGAAGGCCTGCCCTTCCTGTTCGAATCGGTCCAGGCGGCCACGGGCGGCGGCTCGGGCAAGGCCGACTTCTACCGGCAGGTCGAAGACCAGGGTCAGGTCCGGGCGCAGGTCGCCCTGGACGAACTGCTCCAGGGCAGCGATACGCTCGACCGACAAGCCACGACCGCCGCCCTGATAGGCATAGGTAGCGTCCGTGAAACGGTCACACAGCACCACAGACCCGCGGGCCAGCGCCGGACGGATCACCTGCGCCAGGTGTTGGGCGCGAGCGGCGAACACCAGCAGCAGCTCGGTGTCGGCCGCCATGCCTTCGTCGCTCGGGGCCAGCAACAGTTCACGCACCTTTTCCGCCAGCGGCGTGCCGCCTGGCTCACGGGTCAGCACCACGTCCAGGCCGTGCTCGCGCAGGCGCGCGGCCAGGTAGTCGCGGTTGGTGCTCTTGCCCGCACCTTCGGGGCCTTCCAAAGTAATAAACAAGCCGCTCACAGGCAGTCCTTAATGTTGTTCGTCAGGCATCGGCCGCTCGGCCGCTTGCGCACCGCCGACAGGGGCATCCTGCGCAGGCGCTTCCTCGGGAGCGGGCTCAGGGCGCTGCGCGTCATCGGCGCCCGACGCCTGCTCGGCATCATCGGCACTTGGCTTTGCCTCTTGCTGCGGCGCGGGGCTGGAGCGGTAGTCCGACCGGCGCTTGAGCTGGAATTCGCGCACCGCCGAGTTGTGGCCGTCGAGGTCGTCGGAGAACACATGGCTGCCGTCGCCGCGGGCGACGAAGTAAAGACTGGTGCCATTGGACGGGTTCAGCGCCGCATGAATCGCCTCGCGGCCAACCATGGCGATCGGGGTCGGCGGCAGGCCGGTCATGGTGTAGGTGTTGTAGGGCGTAGGCTCGCGCAGGTCGGCGCGGGTGATCTTGCCGTTGTAGCGTTCGCCCATGCCATAGATAACCGTCGGGTCGGTCTGCAGCATCATACCCAGGCGCATGCGCCGCACGAAGACGCCGGCGATCTGCCCGCGTTCCTGCGGAATGCCGGTTTCCTTTTCGACCAGAGAGGCCATGATCAGCGCCTGGTAAGGGTCACGATACGGCAGGTCTGTGGAACGCTCGGCCCACTCCTTGGCCAGCACTTCGTCCAGGCGCATGTAGGCCTGCTGCAGCAACTCGACATCGCTCATACCCCGCACGAAGCGGTACGTGTCGGGGAAGAAGCGGCCTTCGGGGAATACGCCGGTATGGCCGAGCTTGTCCATGACCTCGGCATCCGACAAGCCATCAAGGGTATGCTTGATCTTTTCATGCTTGGCCACGGCCGCGCGCACCTGGCGGAAGGTCCAGCCTTCGACCAGAGTGAGGTTGTACTGCACCACGTCGGCACGGCGCCAGGCGTCGAACAACTGCTCGACGGTCATGCCTGGGGTAAGACGGTACTCGCCGGTGTGCAGGGGGGTGCCGGCCATGTTGAAGCGCCAGTACAAACGCAACCAGACGGCATCGTCGAGCAACCCTTCTCGTTGCATGCTGTAGAACATGCGGTTGGGGTTGGTGCCATTGGGCACATCGAGCAGGCGTTCCTGCGTGACGTGCAAGGGCTGCTCCAGGACCGAGTTGACCTTCCAGGCCGACCAGCCAAACGCCAGGCCGGCGAGGATCAAGCCCATTTCCAGCAACAGCAGGAATTTACGTCTCACGAATTCAGGTTTCCAGTAACGTACGGGCAACGGCCTGCAGTTTACGAGTGAGCGGGCCTGGCGACCAGTTTAACGCGGCTACGCCACACACAGGCCAAATGCCGTAAACGCTATTGCAAACAAATACTTCATCTGCTTGCTCCAGCGCGTCGAATGACAGGTCGCAGACTTGTACCGCAATACCCAGCAGCGGGGCCTGTTCCAGCAGTGCGGCACGCATCACTCCCGCCACACCGCAACGGCTAAGGTCGGCAGTAAGCAGCACGCCATCACGCACCAGAAACAGATTGCTGTATACCCCTTCGATCACCCTGCCCTGCGCGTCACGCATCAGGCCTTCGGCATGGCCGCTGTCCTGCCATTCGGCACGGGCCAGCACCTGCTCCAGGCGGTTGAGGTGTTTGAGGCCGGCCAGCAGTGGTTGTTCCCCAAGCCGGGTCTGGCAAGGGAACAAGCGCACGCCATGCTCGGCATGCTCGGCAGGATAGCGGGGTAATGGGCTGCCTTGCAGGATCCGCCGCGGAGCGGCATCGACAGCGGGCGCATAGCCACGCTGGCTATCGCCACGGGTCAGAATGAGTTTGACGACACCCTCGCCCAACTGGCTGGCATAGCGCAGCAACTCGTCGCGTACCAGCGCCAGGTCGGCGTTGATTGCCAGGCGCTGGCAGCCCAGTGCCAAGCGTGCGAGGTGGCCGTCCAGCAAGCTGGGCCGGGCGCCTCGCACAGCGATGGTTTCGAACAGGCCATCGCCGTAGGCCAGGCCGCGGTTCTGCAGGTTGAGTGCAGTCGCCGGCTGGCCGTCGATCCAGCTGTGCATCAGCCGGCAAACCGGCGGAATACCAGCGAGCCGTTGGTGCCGCCAAAGCCGAACGAGTTGGACAGCACCACGTCGATCGGCATGCTGCGCGCCTGGTGGGGAACGAAGTCGAGGTCACACCCCTCGTCCGGCTCGTCCAGGTTGATGGTCGGCGGGGCCATCTGGCTATTGATGGCCAGTACGCTGAAGATCGCCTCCACCGCGCCCGCGGCGCCCAGCAAGTGACCGGTCATCGACTTGGTCGAGCTGACCGCCAGCTTGTAGGCATGCTCGCCGAACACGCGCTTGATCGCCGCCACTTCGGCCACATCGCCCGCCGGGGTAGAAGTGCCGTGGGCGTTGATGTAGCTGACTTCTTCCGGCTGGATACCGGCATCGCGCAAAGCGTTGGCCATGCAGCGGGCAGCGCCCTCGCCAGAGTCGGGTGGCGAGGTCATGTGGTAGGCGTCGCCGCTCATGCCAAAGCCAACCAGCTCTGCATAGATAGTCGCACCGCGGGCCTTGGCGTGCTCCAGCTCCTCAAGCACCAGGGCTCCGGCACCGTCGGACAACACAAAGCCGTCACGACCCTTGTCCCACGGCCGGCTGGCCCGGCTGGGTTCGTCGTTGCGGGTGGACAACGCGCGCGAAGCGCCAAAACCGCCCATGCCCAGACCACAAGCGGCCATTTCGGCGCCACCAGCGATCATCACGTCAGCTTCACCGTAGGCGATATTGCGCGCGGCCATGCCGATGCAATGGGTGCCGGTGGTGCAAGCGGTGGCGATGGCGTAGTTCGGCCCTTGCAGGCCCAGGTGGATCGACAGGAAACCGGAGATCATGTTGATGATCGAACCCGGCACGAAGAACGGCGAAATGCGGCGCGGCCCCGAATCGTGCAGGGTGCGGCTGGTTTCTTCGATGTTGGTCAGGCCACCGATGCCCGAGCCCATGGCCACGCCAATACGCTCACGGTTGGCGTCGGTGACCTCCAGGCCGGCGTTACGCACCGCCTGGAAACCGGCCGCCAGGCCGTACTGGATGAACAGATCGAGTTTGCGGGCCTCTTTGGCCGACAGGTACTGCTCAACCTCGAAGCCTTTCACCGAGCCGCCAAAACGGGTGGAGTAGGCAGACAGGTCCGTGTGTTCGATCGGACCAATGCCACTGCGGCCAGCCAGAATGCCCTGCCAGGTGCTCGGTACATCGGTACCCAGTGGCGACAGCATACCCATACCGGTGACCACGACGCGTCTACGCGACACAGTACTCTCCTTTTCTAATAACAGAGTCTCTTGCCATTGCATTCAAGCGCAGGAATGCAATGGCAACAGACTCTTGGTGCGCGGTGAACGAAGCGGCCTGAAGAATGCGAGGCGCTCGCAAAGAAAAAACCGCACGCCAGCGAAGGCAGTGCGGTTTTCCCCGACAAGTAGCGTCGACTGTAGCGTCTTAGGCCTGGTGGGCCAGGACGTAGTCGATAGCAGCTTGAACGGTAGTGATCTTCTCGGCTTCTTCGTCAGGGATTTCGGTCTCGAATTCCTCTTCCAGAGCCATCACCAGTTCAACGGTGTCAAGCGAATCGGCACCCAGGTCATCGACGAAGGACTTGGAGTTAGTCACTTCTTCTTCCTTGACGCCCAGTTGCTCGGCGACGATTTTCTTGACGCGTTCTTCGATGGTGCTCATACCTAGTTTTCACTCCTAATGGATATATGTCAGGCAGCTGGCCGGTGGCTAATTTTATAGAAAGACGTTCGCTTTTCAAGCGAAACGCACCTTCAGGCTAGTCACCACACCCGCTGCCTGGAATCTGGTTGCAGCTTTATAACGGATTTTAGGCTCGCAGTATGACTCTTTTTTTACGAAACCCGTCACATTGAGTTGCAGTATTACATGTACATCCCGCCGTTTACCGGCACGGTGGCGCCGGTCACGTAGGCTGCGCCGTCGGAAGCCAGGAACGAAACCACCTTGGCAATTTCGTCAGCCTGGCCAAGGCGGCCCAGCGGAATCTGGGTCTGCAGGGCTTCGCGCTGAGCTTCCGGCAGCTCGCGGGTCATGTCGGTATCGATGAAGCCCGGGGTCACCGAGTTGACGGTGATGCCACGCGAACCCACTTCACGCGCCAAGGCGCGACTGAAACCTTCCAGGCCGGCCTTGGCAGCCGCGTAGTTGGCCTGACCAGCGTTACCCATGGCACCGACGACCGAGCCGATGCTGATGATACGACCCCAACGTGCCTTGGTCATGCCACGCAGCACACCCTTGGACAGACGGTAGAGGCTGTTCAGGTTGGTGTCGATGACATCGAACCACTCGTCGTCTTTCATGCGCAGCATGAGGTTGTCGCGGGTGATACCGGCGTTGTTGACCAGGATGGCCGGCGCACCGAACTGCTCGCCAATGGCGGCCAGTACTGCTTCAACGGATTCGGCGCTGGTCACGTTCAGCTCCATGCCGGTGCCGGTGATGCCGTGCTCTTTCAGGGTGGCAGCGATGCGCTCGGCGCCGGACGCCGAAGTGGCGGTGCCGATCACGGTCGCGCCCTGGCGGCCCAGTTCGAGGGCGATGGCCTGGCCAATGCCACGGCTGGCGCCGGTGACCAGTGCAACTTTACCTTGCAGGCTCATGCAAGCTTCTCCAAATCAGGCCAGTGCCGCGCGGGTGGCAGCAACGGCGTCAGGGGTGTTGAGGTTGTAGGTGGTCACGCCGTCGGCGCAACGCTTGTTAAGGCCAGCCAGGACCTTGCCCGGGCCACACTCGACCAGGTTGACCGCACCGTTGGCGGCCAGGGTCTGCACGCACTCGACCCAGCGTACCGGCTGGTACAGCTGTGCCAGCAGGTCGTGCTTGAGGGCATCGAGGTCGGCGGCGACGGCGGCAGTGACGTTCTGCACCACCGGAATCTGCGGGGCCTTCCATTCGATGGCATTGACCGAATCGGCAAAGCGATCGGCGGCCGGCTTCATCAGGGCACAGTGCGACGGAACGCTGACCGCCAGCGGCAGGGCGCGCTTGGCGCCTTTGGCCTTGCACAGCTCCATGGCGCGATCTACCGCTGCCTTGTTACCGGCGATGACCACCTGACCAGGCGAGTTGAAGTTCACGGCACTGACCACTTCGTCCTCAGCGGCTTCGGCGCAGAGCTCCACGACCACAGCATCGTCCAGACCGAGAATGGCAGCCATGGCGCCATGACCGGCCGGTACGGCTTCCTGCATCAGCTGACCGCGGCGCTCGACCAGGCGAACGGCATCTTTCAGGCTGATGCTGCCTGCGGCGACCAGGGCGCTGTATTCGCCCAGGCTGTGACCGGACACGAAGGCAGGCTTGGCACCGCCCTCTTCCAGCCACAGACGCCACAACGCGATGGACGCGGTGAGGATCGCCGGCTGGGTCTTGTCGGTCTGGTTAAGTTGCTCTTCCGGGCCGTCCTGGACCAGCTTCCACAGGTCGTAGCCGAGCGCTTCGGACGCTTCCTTGAAGGTTTCGATGATCACTGGCTTCTCGGCGCCGAGCTCGGCGAGCATGCCCAGCGACTGGGAACCTTGACCGGGAAAGACGAATGCGAGGGATGCAGACATTGAACAAGCCCTTATGATCTTGTCGTCGGATAGTGTGCGCCAGGCCCGAGGCCAAGCGCGGAATCTGAAAACTTGGATGAAAACACAGACCAAGCGGTCACATTTAAGCACTTCATCGGCGAAATGCCTAAGGCAACAAGTCTTCAAGGCGGCCGTGCAGCCGCTGCGGCAGGTTTTCCTGAATTTCGATCAGCGCCCGCTGGATGGCACTCTGAAACCCCTGCACGCCCGCAGAGCCATGACTCTTGATGACGATACCCTGCAGCCCCAGGAAGCTCGCCCCATTGTGCCGCGCCGGCGCCAGGTCGGCCTGCAGACGCCTGAGCAGCGGCATGGCCACGGCCCCGGCAATGCGGGAAAAAGCACCGCCCTTGAACAGTTTTTCGATGCGCGCACCGATCATCGTCGCCAGACCCTCGCTGGATTTGAGCAGTATGTTGCCAACAAAACCATCGCACACCACCACGTCCGCCTCACCCCGGTACAGGCCATCCCCTTCGACGAAACCGACATAGTTGAGGCCGCGGGCGTTCTGCAACAGCGTGGCAGCCAGCTTGACCTGCTGATTGCCTTTGATGTCCTCGGTACCGATATTCAACAGTGCCACGCGTGGCCGGTGCACACCCAGGGCCTGAGCGGCCACCGAGCCCATCACGGCGAACTGGTAGAGGTTTTCGGCACTGCAGTCGACATTGGCGCCCAGATCGAGCAGTTGGCAGTAACCCGTTTGGGTCGGGATCGCCGCCACCATGGCCGGCCGGTCGATACCCGGCAGAGTCTTGAGCACAAAGCGCGACAACGCCATCAGCGCCCCGGTATTGCCGGCGCTGACGCAGGCCTGGGCTTTTCCGTCGCGCACCAGTTCGAGGGCGATGCGCATCGACGAATCCGGCTTGCCACGTAACGCCTGGGATGGCCGCTCGTCCATACCGATTACCTCACTGGCGGCAACAATCTGCAGACGCGCGCGATCCGCAGCTGGCAGGCCACTGACGAAATCTTCAAGGAGGGAGGGTTGACCGACGAGGGTCAGGTGGAGCGAGGGGGTAGCCGAAAGGCAGGCAATGCTAGCCTGGACAATGCTGCGGGGACCGAAGTCCCCGCCCATTGCGTCGATCGCGATGACCTGAGCGGACAAGGATTACTCGTCAGCGCCCTTGTCAACCACTTTACGACCACGGTATACGCCTTCTGGCGAAACGTGGTGACGCAGGTGAACTTCACCAGTGGTTTTCTCTACCGACAGCGCGTTTTCCGACAGAGCGTCGTGCGAACGGCGCATGTCACGGGCAGAGCGGGATTTTTTGTTCTGCTGAACAGCCATAATTGATTAACTCCTAAACGTTTGGGTCACGCTTTAACTGCGCCAAAACACTGAACGGGTTGGACCGCGATACCTCGTCCTTGCTCGATTCGGGCTCGTCTGCGCCCGCCGGCTGCTGGCATTCTTCCGGATGATGAGCAGGCACGATTGGCAAGGCGAGCAAAAGCTCCTCCTCGACCAATGCCTGCAGATCCAAAGGATCTTCGCCCAGTTCCAGCACGTCATAGCCTTTCGGCAACGACTGGGTATTCGCACCCTCCTTCACCACCGCGTAAGTACATTCGCTGTGGATCGGCAGGGTGACCAGCTCAAGACAACGCTGGCAAACCATCTTGACTTCGACGTCCAGCTCGCTGTGGATAACCACCACGTGCTGCTCATCTCGTTCAAAATCGAACTTCGCCTGCACCGTACCGACATTGTCGGAAAGCGGGTCGCAGAGTCTTTCCAAATCAGCGAGTTGCAGCGAACCGTTAAGGGTTACGCCACGATCGGCTAATTTGCGCGGGTCAACGTGAGGTGGAATCGGGTCATTCAACATAGGCGCAGCATTCTAGGGATGCCCCCCGCCCCTGTCAAAGGAAATTAGGCGGCATCGTGCGTGATAGAATTGGTTCAACCGAACCCGGAGTCTACCATGCTTCCTTTGTTACTGGCTTCCAGCTCTGCCTATCGCCGCGAACTGCTCGCACGCCTGCACCTGCCCTTCACCTGGGCAAGCCCCGACATAGACGAGCAACGCCTGGATGGCGAGCCGCCCGTAGAACTGGTGCGCCGGCTGGCCAGGCAAAAGGCCGAGGTATTGGCAGGCAGCCATCCCGGGCACCTGATTATCGGCTCGGACCAGGTTGCAGTATTGGGTGAGCAGGTGCTGGGCAAGCCACATACATTCGAGCGCGCCTGCGAGCAACTACTGGAGTGCAGCGGGCAACAGGTGAACTTCCTGACCGGGCTGGCACTGCTGAACAGCGCCACCGGGCACTGCCAGGTAGATTGCGTGCCTTTTACCGTGACACTGCGCGAATTGAGCAGGGAACAGGTAGAGCGTTACGTGACAGCAGAACAGCCGCTGGATTGCGCAGGGAGCTTCAAGGCAGAGGGCCTGGGGGTGAGCCTGTTCCAGAGCACGCATGGGTGCGATGCGACCAGCCTGATCGGGCTGCCGCTGATTCGGCTGGTGGATATGCTGACCAGGGAAGAGGTGATGGTTCCGTAACCTGGCCGGGGATTTGGGCGCCCGGCGGATCGAGCGCCGCCCGGGAGAGTGAACGATCGGGGATGTTGGACGGCAGGTCCGGCCTATTCGCGGGTAAACCCGCTCCTACAACGGTGCGTGGCGATTCCACCGCACCGCCGGGCGCCCCGATCGATGAGCGAGCCTGAGCGCAATGCGCCGCGCGGGCGGCGCTCGATCTGCCAGGCAACACAAACTGCGACGGACTCAACGCAACTGCGGCCCCTGGAACCCCATCCACATCGCCAGGTGCTCAGCCACGCTGGCCCCCACGCGCTTGGAGAAGCGATCGAAAGGCGACTCCTGAACAGTGAAGTCCACCAACTCCTTTTCGCCCACGATTTCACGCGCCACATAGCTGGCACTGCCCAAGCCATCCACCAGCCCCAGCGCCTTGGCCTGCTCACCCGACCAGATCAGGCCGCTGAACAACTCCGGGTGCTCCTTATCCTTCAGGCGCTCTCCCCGCCCCTGCTTCACCATGGCGATGAACTGTTGGTGCGTGGTATCCAGCACACCCTGCCAGAACCGGGTCTCTTCTGGTTTTTCCGGCGAAAACGGATCAAGGAACGCCTTGTGCTCACCCGATGTATAGGCACGCCGCTCGACCCCCAGCTTTTCCATGGTGCCGACAAAGCCATAACCGGCCGCCGTCACACCAATGGAACCCACCAGACTGGCCTTGTCGGCATAGATCTCGTCCGCCGCACTGGCGATGTAATAGGCACCGGAAGCACCCAGGTCGGCGATCACCGCATACAGCTTGATAGCGGGATATTCGGCACGCAGGCGACGAATTTCGTCATACACGTAACCCGCCTGCACCGGGCTGCCACCCGGACTGTTGATGCGCATCACCACAGCCTTGGTCTTGTCATCCCTGAACGCCGCTCGCAGGCTCTTGACGATGTTATCGGCGCTGGCAGCCTCCTGATCGGCAATCACCCCGCGCACCTCGACCAGCGCGGTATGGCTGGCACCGCGCGAAGCGGCCTTGTCCATGTCCATCAGCGGCGAGAACAACGCCAGAATGCCGAACAGGTAGACGAAGGTCAGCAGCTTGAAGAAGATCCCCCAGCGCCGCGACCGTCGCTGCTCCTGCACACTGGCCAGCAAGGTCTTTTCCAGCAGCTTCCAGCTGTTGCGCTCTTCGCGCTCCCCGGGCTCGGCCTCTGGGGCTTTCCATTCGTCTGCCATGCTTACCTACCTTGGAAGTGGAGTTGCGGAACCACCCAGCCACTCGCGCAACTGGGAAAAGTGATCGATGCATACCTGCGGGCCAAACTCGGCCAGCGCCTGCAGCGACATGGCACCATAGCCAACCGCCACCGAATGCATGCCGGCATTGCTGGCCATCTGCAGGTCGAATGCCGAATCTCCGACCATCAGTGCACGCGTCGGTTCGACGCCACAATGACCGAGGATTTCCTCGAGCATCAGCGGGTGCGGCTTGCCCCGGGTCTCGTCAGCGGCACGGGTGATATCGAAGAACCGCTCCCAGCCATTGGCCTTGAGCACCCGATCCAGCCCGCGACGGGCCTTGCCGGTGGCCACCGCCAGGCGGTAACCCTCGGCACGAAAGGCATCCAGCGACTCGACCACGCCTTCGAACAGCGGCGAAGGCTGCTGATCCAGCGCAACGTAGACATCGGCATAGTGCTGACGGAAGCTGGCAACCCCTGCAGGCGCCAGGTGCGGGTACAGGGTGTGGATCGCCTCGTCCAGGGCCAGACCGATGATACCCTTGACCGCAGCGTCGCTGCTCTGCGCCTCGCCGGCACGCTCGGCGGCGACACTCATGGCCTCGACGATACGCCCAATGGAATCGGCCAGGGTGCCGTCCCAGTCGAAGATCAGTAGCTCATAGCCTTTTTTCATGGGTCAGGACGCACTCAGACGTTCAACGGTTTTCGCCCAGACCTCATCCACAGGCGCCTCGAGCTTCAATTCACCGCCGTCCGGCAGCGGCACGGTCAACGCATAGGCATGCAGGAACAGGCGCTTGCCGCCCAGCTCACGAATTTCCCGGCTGAAATCTTCGTCGCCATACTTGCTGTCGCCAGCGATCATGTGCCCGGCATGCAGCGCGTGCACGCGGATCTGATGGGTACGACCGGTGATCGGGCGCGCCTCGACAATGGTGGCAAAGTCGCCAAAACGGCGCAGCACCCGAAACAGGGTCAGCGCCTCTTTGCCTTCCTCGTTCACTTCAACCATGCGCTCACCGGAACGCAGGTTGCTCTTGAGCAACGGCGCGTTGACCTGCTTTTTCGAGGTTGGCCAGTGGCCGCGCACCAGCGCCATGTAGCGCTTGTCGACACCATCGCCGCGCAGGGCGGCATGCAGGTGGCGCAGCATGCTGCGCTTCTTGGCGATCATCAACAGACCAGACGTGTCGCGATCCAGGCGGTGCACCAACTCCAGCTCCTTGGCGTCCGGGCGCAACTGGCGCAGCGCCTCGATCACCCCGAAGCTCAGGCCACTGCCGCCATGCACGGCGATGCCGGCCGGCTTGTTCATCACGATAAGCGCCTTGTCTTCGTAAACAATGGCGGCCTCCAGGCGCTGCAGCAGGCCTTGGGCCACCGGCGCCGGCTCGTCTCGCTCCGGCAAGCGGACGGGCGGAACCCGCACGATGTCGCCGGCCTGGATTTTGTACTCCGGCTTGACGCGGCCCTTGTTGACCCTCACCTCACCCTTGCGCAGGATGCGGTAGACCAGTGTCTTGGGCACGCCCTTGAGGGCCGTGATGAGGAAATTATCGATGCGTTGGCCGGCAAGCTCCGGCGCGACTTCGATCAGCTGAACGCCGGAAGTCGGAGGGGTATTGGTCGTCATTGCGGGATCATAACAATTTTTTATGGAATTGAAGCACTTAATCATTGCTGCTATAGTCGCGAACGCCGCCAAAAGCGGCAGGCCAGCGGCATCAGGCTCTTTGCCGGTCCCTGACCTTCGCAATTCTCCAGGACGCGAGGCCGTCCTACGGGGTTTTCGCCAGTTTACCGAAATGCCTGGAATCGCCACCAGCGCCGTGTAGAGAAGACCGAAAAAAAACGACAAGTGCGGTGTTTCACCTGCTTACCCGATTCTTTTCGCTGCACCTCTGCCCGCGAGTCGCTTCCACGCATCGCCCGGCGAATGCTTCGGAAATACCTGCCTTGGACATGAATGGCGCCAGCGCAGAACCAGCGCTGGCGAAAAATGCAACCCGTTGCGGATTCAGCGCGCGGCAGCACCCGAATTATCAGGGATACGTGCAGGGTGGAGATGCACAGCCCTCGGACCGTGTAGCACCGCGTCCGGCCACCAGCCCACTGACGGCTGGTGAGCGGATAAGGTCCTGAACAGATGCCCTCCGGGCGTCCACGGCTGACGGTTGATTCCTCCTCCTGACTGAGTGCACAAGGCCCGCTTGGTTGATTCGGATACCTATTCGAAGCCACCGGGGCCTTGTTGGCACCGCAGCAAACAGGACGCGTCGTCGCGACAACGGCAGGCTGGGCAACCGGCTGGTGCCGAACGTCGCTCGACACGGGGGTGGCCCGGCCACCCTTTGCGCACCTTGGCACCGACCATGAGACGTCGTGTGTGCCGAACGCCGTTTCCGGCAGCCCGGAAACCGACGGTACAACATGAAAAGAATGCTGATTAACGCGACTCAACCCGAAGAGTTGCGTGTAGCCCTGGTGGACGGCCAACGTCTCTACGACCTGGACATCGAGTCCGGCGCGCGCGAGCAGAAAAAGGCCAACATCTACAAAGGCAAGATCACCCGCATCGAACCCAGCCTCGAAGCCGCCTTCGTCGACTTCGGTTCCGAACGTCACGGCTTCCTGCCGCTGAAAGAAATCTCCCGCGAGTACTTCAAGAAGGCCCCAGAAGGCCGGGTCAACATCAAGGAAGTGCTCAGCGAAGGCCAGGAAGTCATCGTTCAGGTCGAGAAGGAAGAGCGCGGCAACAAAGGCGCCGCCCTCACCACCTTCATCAGCCTGGCCGGCCGCTATCTGGTGCTGATGCCCAACAACCCGCGTGCCGGTGGCATCTCCCGCCGCATCGAAGGCGAAGAGCGCAACGAACTGCGCGAAGCCCTGAACGGCCTGACCGTGCCGGGCGACATGGGCCTGATCGTGCGCACTGCCGGCCTTGGCCGCAGCAGCGAAGAAATGCAATGGGACCTGGACTACCTGCTGCAACTGTGGACCGCCATCAAGGAAGCGTCCCTGGACCGCGCCGCGCCATTCCTGATCTATCAGGAAAGCAACGTCATCATCCGCGCCATCCGCGACTACCTGCGCCAGGACATCGGCGAAGTGCTGATCGACAGCATCGAAGCCCAGGAAGAAGCACTGACCTTCATCCGCCAGGTGATGCCGCAGTACGCCAGCAAGGTCAAGCTGTACGAAGACAGCGTGCCACTGTTCAACCGCTTCCAGATCGAAAGCCAGATCGAGACGGCCTTCCAGCGCGTGGTTGACCTGCCGTCCGGTGGCTCGATCGTGATCGACCCGACCGAAGCCCTGGTGTCCATCGACATCAACTCGGCGCGCGCCACCAAAGGCAGCGACATCGAAGAAACCGCCCTGCAGACCAACCTGGAAGCGGCCGAGGAAATCGCCCGCCAGCTGCGCCTGCGTGACATCGGCGGCCTGATCGTCATCGACTTCATCGACATGACCCCGGCAAAGAACCAACGCGCCGTTGAAGAGCGCGTTCGTGAATGCCTGGAAGCCGACCGCGCCCGCGTGCAGGTAGGCCGCATCTCGCGCTTCGGCCTGCTGGAAATGTCCCGTCAGCGCCTGCGCCCATCGCTGGGCGAAAGCAGCGGCATCGTTTGCCCGCGTTGCTCCGGCACCGGCATCATCCGTGACGTCGAGTCGCTGTCGCTGGCCATCCTGCGCCTGATCGAAGAAGAAGCCCTGAAGGACCGCACCGCCGAAGTACGCGCTCAGGTGCCGATCCCGGTAGCCGCTTTCCTGCTGAACGAAAAGCGCAACTCGATCACCAAAATCGAGCTGCGCACCCGTGCGCGCATCATCATCCTGCCGAACGACCACCTGGAAACCCCGCACTTCGAAGTCCAGCGCCTGCGCGACGACAACCCTGAAGTGCTGAACAACCAGTCCAGCTACGAAATCGCCGCCGCCGAAGCCGAAGAAGCGCCGCAGCCAACCGCCACCCGCACCCTGGTACGCCAGGAAGCCGCAGTGAAAACGGCCCCGGCCCGCGCCAACGCACCGGTACCGGTCGCCGCTGAAGAGCCCCAGCCTGCCGCGCCGGTCGCCCCTGCCCCGAGCGCTCCAGAGCCAAGCCTGTTCAAAGGCCTGGTGAAGTCGCTGGTCAGCCTGTTCGCCGGCAAGGACGAGCCTGCCGCCGCGCCAGTGGTTCCCGCCGCCGAAAAACCGGCCGCCGAGCGCAGCCCGCGCAACGAAGAACGCCGCAACGGCCGCCAGCAAAGCCGCAACCGCAACGGCCGCCGCGACGAAGAACGCAAGCCGCGCGAAGAGCGTGCCGAGCGCGCACCGCGTGAAGAGCGTGCACCGCGCGAAGAACGCGCCCCACGTGAAGAGCGTGCACCGCGTGAGGAACGCGCCCCACGTGAAGAGCGTGCACCGCGTGAGGAACGCGCCCCACGCGAAGAACGTGCTCCACGCCAGCCACGCGAAGACCGCCGTAGCAACCGCGGCGAAGAGCGCGTTCGCGAATTGCGCGAGCCGCTGGACGCTACGCCACCAGCCGAACGCGAAGAGCGCCAGCCGCGTGAAGAGCGTGCTCCACGCGAAGAGCGTGCACCTCGTGAAGAACGTGCCCAACGTGAAGAGCGCGCACCTCGTGAGGAACGTGCTCCACGCGAAGAGCGCGCACCTCGTGAGGAACGTGCCCCACGTGAAGAGCGCGCACCTCGTGAGGAACGTGCTCCACGTGAAGAGCGCGCACCTCGTGAAGAACGTGCTCCACGTGAAGAACGCGCCCCGCGCCCACCACGCGAAGAGCGCCAACCACGCGCTGTCGAAGAAGCTGCCGAACAGGCTGCCGAGCTGGCCGAAGAGCAACTGCCAAGCGAAGAGCTGCAGCAAGACGAGCAGGAAGGCACCGATGGCGAGCGCCCGCGCCGCCGCTCCCGTGGCCAGCGTCGTCGCAGCAACCGTCGTGAGCGTCAGCGCAACGCCAATGGCGAACTGATCGACGGCAGTGAAGAAGAAGGCAGCGAAGAGCAGCCACAACAGCACCAGGCCACCGAGCTGGGTGCCGAACTGGCTGCCGGCCTTGCCGTGACGGCTGCTGTCGCCAGCAGCAACATCAGCTCCGACGCAGAAGCCCAGGCCAACCAGCAGGCCGAGCGTGCTACCGCCGAAGTCGCTACCGTTGCAGAAACCGACAACAGCGAAGCCACCCAGCCGGTCGAGCAGGTCGAAGCGGTCGCCAAAGCTGAAGAAGCGTCCGTGGCCCCAGCGGTCGAGCAGCCGGTCACCGAGCCAGTGGCCGCAGCCGAGGCAACTGCCGAGCCTGTGGTCGAAACTGCCCCGCAGCCTGTCGCTGAAGACGCACCTGCTGTTGAGTCGGCCGTGGTTGCAGAAACCGTGGCCGCTGAAACCCCAGTAGAAGCCCCAACGGTGGAAGCCGGTGAAATCGAACAGGCCCCGGCCGTGGTCGAAGTCACTCCGGTTGCTGTACAGCCTGCCCCGGTTGTCGAAGCCCAGCCAGAAGTGGCGGCCGAGCCTGCACCTGCAGCGGTCGAACCTGCCACTGTCATGCTGGCCAACGGCCGCGCACCGAACGACCCACGTGAAGTGCGTCGCCGCAAGCGTGAGGCCGAGGCTGCTGCCAAAGCCGCACAGGAAGCTGCTGCAGCCTCCCAGGAACCAGCCCTGGAAGCCGCCGATGAGCACAAACCTCATCACGGCTGATAGCCAAAGCTGAATGAAAAAGCCCCGCCAGTGCGAACTGGCGGGGCTTTTTTTGGCTTGCCTGACTGGCCTGTTCGCGGGTAAACCCGCTCCTACAATGGCCTGTGTCCAACCCCCGATGTATATCCACCACCGATCAGCGTGTAGGAGCGGGTTTACCCGCGAATACGGTGGTGGCAGCAACGGTGAACGGCAGGTAGAAATTGGCCACCAGGCCCGGCCTCTTCGCGGGTAAACCCGCTTCTACGGGAGGTTCACAGGCGGCAAATCAGTAAAGATTAGGCTCCATCTCCAGCTCAACCCCAAACCGCTCGAAGATATCCGCCTGAATCTTCCGCGCCAGCGCATGCATCTGCGCCCCGCTCGCCTGCCCATAGTTGACCAGCACCAGCGACTGCAAGCGATGCACGCCAGCATCACCCTCACGATGGCCCTTCCAGCCCGCCTGCTCGATCAACCAGCCCGCCGCCAGTTTCACCTGACCATCAGCCTGGGGGTATGCCACGACGCCGGGATACTGCGCACGAATACGCTCGACCCGATCAGCCGTTACCACCGGGTTCTTGAAGAAGCTCCCGGCATTGCCAAGCTCTGCCGGGTCTGGCAGCTTCTCGCGGCGAATGCTGCAGATTGCATCACTGATCGCTTGCGCGCTCAGCTCGGTAACACCCTGCTCAGACAGGCGTTGGCGCACCGGGCCGTAATCCAGATGAGCGTGCAGAGTGCGGGTCAAGGCAAAGCGCACACGCAGGATCAACCAGCGGCCGGGGTTGCGCTTGAAAAGGCTGTCGCGATAGGCGAAAGCACATTCTGCCAAACTGAAGTCCCGCAGCTCGCCCGTCTCACGGTCCAGGGCTGTCAGCCCGGCGAATACGTCCTTGATCTCCACCCCGTATGCGCCCACGTTCTGCATCGGCGCAGCCCCGACGGTGCCGGGGATCAGACTGAGGTTCTCCAGCCCGCAATAGCCCTGCGCCAGCGCCCACTGCACAAACGCGTGCCATGGTTCACCGGCCTCGGCTTCGACCACGATACGCTCGCCATCGTCATTGAGCACACGCCGACCGCGGCTGGCCATGTGCAGCACCAGTGCATCGATATCGCGGGTCAGCAGCAGGTTGCTGCCACCCCCGATCACCAGTACCGGCAGGCCCCTTTGCTGTGCCTGGCCCAGCGCCTGACGCACCTGCTGGTCGTCCTGCACCTGGCTGAAATAGCGCGCCTTCACGTCGATGCCGAAGGTATTGTAAGGCTTGAGCGATACCTGCTCCTGCCACTGCACTGTCATAGACGCCCCTTGATTTCCAGTACCAGCGCCTGGCAAGCCGCTTCCACCAGATCCAGCACCTGCTCGAAGCCGTCGGCGCCACCATAGTAAGGGTCTGGCACTTCATCCAGGGCTGCACCGTAGCGGCGCAGGAACAGGTCGAGTTCACCCACTGCCGTGGACGGGCGCAGGGCCCGCAGATCGCGCAGGTTGTGCTCATCCATGGCCAACACCAGGTCGTATTCGGCGAAGTGCGATGCCTTGACCTGTTGGGCGCGTTGCTGCGACAGGTCGTAACCACGCGCCAGCGCCGCCTTGCAGGTGCGGCTGTCTGGCGCCTTGCCGACATGCCAATCGCCGGTGCCGGCAGAAGCCACCTGCACCTTGTCGGCGAGCCCGGCTGCATGCAATTGATGGCGCAGCACGCCTTCGGCAGTGGGCGAGCGGCAGATGTTGCCCAGGCACACGAACAGGACGCGCATCAGGACTCCAGCAAGCGCCGTACGCGCTCCAGATCCTCCGGGGTGTCTACGCCCACGGCAGGCGCCTCGATGGCGTCCTCGATGTGAATGCGTACGCCGTGCCACAGGGCACGCAGTTGCTCCAGCGCTTCAGCCTGCTCAAGCCAGCATGGGCCCCAGCTGACGAAGTCGTGCAGGAAGCCGACACGGTAGGCGTACATGCCAATATGGCGGCGATATGGCACCCCTTCCGGCAGCACGTCGCGGCCCTTGGCAAAGGTATCGCGGCCCCAGGGCAGCGGCGCTCGGCTGAACGTCAGGGCCAGGCCATTCTTGTCACTCACTACCTTGACCGCGTTAGGGTTGAACACGGTTTCCGGCTCATGGATCGGCTCGGCCAAGGTGGCGATGCCCGCTTCCGGATGCGCAGCCAGGTTGGCCGCC
Source organism: Pseudomonas sp. VEM90 (assembly GCF_054611535.1). NCBI lineage: Bacteria > Pseudomonadati > Pseudomonadota > Gammaproteobacteria > Pseudomonadales > Pseudomonadaceae > Pseudomonas > Pseudomonas sp. VEM90. Next base: position 46,758 of record NZ_JBTRAR010000027.1, read on the forward strand.
ACCTGGTCGATGATCACCGGTGGGATCAGCGGTTCGTCGCCCTGCACGTTGACCACGATGGCGTCAGCCGGCAAGCCGAGGTACGCGGCCACTTCGGCCAGGCGGTCAGTGCCCGATTCATGATCGGCACGGGTCATCAGCACTTCGGCGCCGAAGGCCTGGCAGGCTTCGAGGATGCTGGTGTCGTCGGTGGCGATGACCACACGGCTGGCACCGCTCTTGCGGGCCTGCTCCCACACATGTTGCACCATCGGTTTGCCGGCAATCAGCAGCAGCGGTTTGCCTGGCAGGCGGGTGGAGCGCAGCCGGGCGGGGATTACTACCGTAAATTCCAGGCTCATTTGTCAAGACGCTCGTCGTCGGTCAGGGTGCGTGCCTCGCTTTCCAGCATGACCGGGATACCGTCGCGAATCGGGTAGGCCAGGCCAGCGCCTTTGCTGATCAGCTCGGTCTTGTCGGCGCTCAACTTGAGCGGGCCCTTGGTGATCGGGCAGGCCAGGATATCGAGCAGTTTGGTGTCCATTGGAGGCTTCCTTTAGGCCAGGTGGCCGGAAATTGAAAACGGGCTCAGGGTTTGCGCAACAAGCGTTGCAGCTGGCTGTCGAACCAGGCGCTGAAAGCCGGCGTAGGCTGCGCTTCGACGGCCAGGTACCACCAGTCGTCAGCGGCAAAGGCCCGGCATTTCACCGCGTCCTTCTCGGTCATGACCAGCGGCAGTGGCGGGCTGAAAGCCAGGCTCCGGGCACTGAACTGCGCATGGTCGGCGAAGGGATGCGGCACCGGCTGCCAGTTTAGCCCCAGCAGGGTGTTGAAGAAACGTTGCGGGTTGCCGATTCCGGCCACCGCATGCAGGCGCTGGCCGGCGGGGAAATGGTCGAGCGCACGGCGCTCGCCACTGCGCACGTTGACCAGGGCGGACGGCTGCAGGCGGAAACCGAAACCATCGGTGCGGTCTTCGCTGGCGCCGTTGAACAGCACCGCGTCGGCCTCACGCAAGCGGTCGGCCGGCTCACGCAAGGGCCCCGCCGGCAGGCAGCGGCCATTGCCCAGGCCGCGGGCAGCGTCGATCAGCACCAGTTCCAGGTCACGGGCCAGGCGGTAATGCTGCATACCGTCGTCACACAGGATCAGGTCGAGGGGTTCGCTGGCCAGCAATGCCTGCACGGCACGGGCGCGATCGGGGTCGATCATCAGTGGCACGCCGGTGCGTTGCACGATCAGCAGCGGCTCGTCGCCCGCCTGATCGGCCGCCTGATCGGCCTGCACCCGCCAGGGCAGCTGCGGCGGCCTGGCACCATAACCGCGGCTGACCACGCCCACCTTCAGCCCCTGCTGGCGACAGTGTTCGATCAGCCAGAGGATCATCGGCGTCTTGCCGGTGCCACCGACGGTGATGTTGCCCACCACAATGACCGGTACCGGAGCCCGGTAGCTGGCACTGTCACCCCTTAGAAAACGTGCCCGCTTGCGCGTGACCACGCGGCGATACAGGGCCTCCAGCGGACGCAGCAGCACCAGCGCCGGATGCCCGGCGTACCAGGCGGCGAGCAAGCGGTCGGCGAATGCCATCAAGGCGTGCCCTGGGCCGCCTCGACGGTGGTCATGCGCAACTGGCTGAAACCGAGCTTGCCGGCAGCATCCATTGCGGTGACCACAGCCTGGTGCGGGGTCTTGCCGTCGGCGCTGATGGCCAGCGGCAACTTGTTGTCACCGCCCGACTCGCGCTCTATGGCCTCGCTCAGGGTGGCCAGGTCGCTTTTGGGCAGCAGGTGGTTGTTCACCGAATACACGCCTTCGGCGCTGATGGTGATTTCCACCAGTTTGCCCGGGTCAGCCGGCGCCCGCTCGGCACTGGTGGCTTCGGGCAGCTCGACGCGGAGTTGCGTTTCGCGGGTGAAGGTGGTGGTAACCACGAAGAACAGCAGCAGGACGAACACCACGTCGATCAGCGACGCCAGGTTGATGTCGACGTTCTCCCGCTGGCGATTGCGCCGGAACTTCACGCCTTGCCTCCGGCCACTTCCACTTCACGGTCACCCTGGATCACTTCCACCAGCTTGATCGCCTCCTGCTCCATGCCGATCACCAGTTCATCGATGCGGCGCAGCAGGAAGCGGTGGAAGAACACCGCCGGGATACCGACCATCAGGCCTGCCGCAGTGGTGACAAGGGCCTTGGAGATACCACTGGCCAGCACGGCGGCGTTGGCGGTCATCTGCGAGCCCATGAAGGCGCTGAAAATGTCGATCATGCCCAGCACGGTGCCCAGCAGGCCCAGCAGAGGCGCCATGGCGGCGATGGTGCCGAGGGTGCTGATGTAGCGTTCCAGTTCGTGGATGACGCGCGAGGCGGCCTCCTCGATGCACTCTTTCATGATCTCCCGACCGTGACGCGAATTGGCCAGGCCCGCCGCGAGGATTTCACCCAGTGGCGAATCGGCACGCAGGGCCTTGAGCTTGTCACTGGTCAGTTGCTTGTCCTTGATCCAAATCCACACCTGGCCCAGCAGGTGCGGCGGGGTGACGCGACTGGCGCGCAAGGTCCACAGGCGTTCGACGACGATAGCCATGGCAGCGATGGAGCTCAGAATGATCGGCAGCATCATCCAACCACCGGACTTGACCAATTCCCACACAATAAACGCCCCTTCGGAAAAAGGCCGCCACTCTACCATAGGCGCGCCGAGGGCTCATCTGCCGGAGGTCAGGGAATTAGGCTGTCGGGCTACCGGGTCGGCCCTCTGGGCCGTGCAGTACCTGTGGCAGCGGGTTTACCCGCGAAAGGGCCAGATCAGCCACCACCTACATCACGCCAGAATCGCCGCTGTCGGCGCACACCCTCAACCTCCCCATGCCGCCCCAACACCAACCGCAATGCCCCCTCCACTGCCGTATCATGCATCACCACCCCATGCCGCTTATACCGCTCGACCACCTGCACGTGCGGGTGCCCGAAGCTGTTGTTGCGCCCCCGCGAAATCAATACCCCGCGCGGTGCGGTAGCCCGGACGAACGCCTCGGTGGACGAACTGCGGCTGCCATGATGCGGCGCCTGCAGCCAGTCGATACGCGGCACTTCAGTGTCCGCCAGCCAGGCCCGTTCGGCAGCAGCTTCCATATCTCCCGCCAGCAGCAAGCGCTCGCCCTGCGCCTCGACCAACAGCACACAGGAACGATCATTGCTGCTTTGCCCGTCCACCCAGCGCCACAGTGAAAAGCGCACGCCATCCCAGTCCCATTGCTCGCCACTGGCACAAGGCTGCAACGGAACATCAACCAGCGCTTCCCCACCGATTGTCCGCTCGATCGGCAAACCACGCGCAATGGCCCCGGCCCCGCCCGCATGGTCGGCATGCGCATGGCTGATCACCATCACATCCAGGCCGCCCACCCCCAGCTTGCGCAAGGTCGGCAGCACCACGCGTTCCCCCAAGTCGCTTTCCCCCCTTGCCGGTCCGGCATCGTAGAGCAGGCTGTGATGCCGGGTACGCAACAGCACCGCCAGCCCCTGGCCGACATCCAGCTGCCAGACCTCGGCCTGGCCGATCGGTACCGACTCCCTGGGCACCCACAGCGCCAGCAGCATCACCCCTCCCAACCCGCGCAGCGGCACACCACGAGGCAGCAAAACCAATAGAGAGCCCAGACACACCAGCAACCAGGCCCACAACGGCAGGGCCGGCGCCCCCCATGCCGGGCGCTGCTGCGCCACCAGCGCCAGCCCGCGGAACAGCACATCCAGCAGGCCACCTGCCAGCCAGAGCAACGCCTCGCCAATGCCCGCCAGCGGCAGCATCAGCGTGCCCAGCAACGCCAACGGCAAGACTGCCAGGCTGACCCACGGCACCGCCACAAGGTTGGCCAGCGGCGCACTCAGGCTCACCGGCAAGCCCGTGGCCAGCAACACCGGCAGCAAGCCAATGGCGATCACCCATTGCGCACGCGTCCAGGCCTGCCAGGGCCGCCAACCACCCAACCGGGCACTGAAGCAGTAGATGAGCGTGGCCACGGCGGCGAACGACAGCCAGAACCCCGGCAACAGCGCCGCCAGCGGCTCGAAGACAAGTACGGCGACCAGTGCAAGCAGCAACGGAAAAAACGCGCCAAGGTGGCGAAAGCGCAGACGCCAGAGCAGCACCACGGCCAGCATCAGGCAGGCCCGCTGCACCGGTACGCCAGCGCCGGCCAACCAGCCGTAGGCCAGCGCTGCCGTCATGGCCAAGCCACAGGCCCAAGGTAACCACGGTATCCTTGCCGGCCACAGGCCCCAACGCGCCAGTCCGGCGACCAGGCCATAGAGCAAACCGGCCACCAGACCGATGTGCTGGCCAGAGATCACCAACAGGTGCACCGTGCCGGTGGCCTGCAACGTCTGCCAGTCCTCCCGGGCGAGGCCCGCACCATCGCCAAGCACCAGTGCCACCAGCGCTGCCTGCCGGCCATTGGCTTCGACCATCAGCAAGCGCTGACGCAGCGCATCGCGCCAACCACCGGCGACTGGCGCCAGCAACTGTCCCGCCTTGACAGTACCCGTAGCCCCCACCCGTCGCGCCAGCAACTGCGCTTCCCGGTCAGGCCCATGCGGGTTCAGCAGCCCGTCCGGGCGCTGCAAGGTCACGGCCAGCCGCCACTGCTCGCCCGCCCGCAGCGGCGGGCCGTCGAACCAGCTCAGTTGCAAACGCTGAGGCAGTTCGGCCCGCCGCGAGCGTGGCGCTTCCAGCTCGAAACGCACACCTTGTGCAGTGCGTGCCGGCAAGCCGACTACCCGCCCTTCCAGCCACAAGGTGCGCCCCTCCAGGCCGGCAGCCAGACGATCATCAAGGGCCTGCTGAGCAGACCCGCACGCCCAACACAAGCCCAGCAGAAACCAGCCCAACGGCCAGACGCGGGTAAACAGGCTGCCGACAGCGCAGGCTGCCAGGGTTATCAACCATCCGACCGATGGCAATGCGGGAAGAAAGCCCAGGCACAATAGCCCGAGCGCGAGCGCAAACATCCCTGTGCGCATGAGGTAGAGCTCCAGAAGGCAAATCACCTTCTGAGGCATAGCCCAATCGCCGGCAACGCTCGCTCAACAATTGTCACAAACTCTAAACGAGGCCGAGCAGGATTAAGGGCATACTGCCAGGGTCAACGCTCCGGGAGCCTACATGCCGCGCCGACTTTTCAAACGCTACATGCCGGACCCGACCAGCATTCGGGAACACAAGTCCTTACGTTTTTTCGGCAAGTTGCTGCATGATCCCAACCTCTGGCACCTGAACCGCCATTCGGTGGCGAGGGCCATGGGTGTGGGCCTGTTCGCGGCGCTTATTCCCGTTCCCATGCAGATGCTACTGGCCGCAGCCCTGGCAATCCCGGTGCGCGGCAACCTGCCGATCGCCATCAGCCTGGTGTGGCTGACCAACCCGCTGACCATGCCACCGGTGTTCTTCGTGACCTACATGGCCGGTGCCTGGCTGATGCAGATCCCGCCGCGCACCCTGCCCGACGAGCTGACCTTCGAGTGGATCACCGACCAGCTGGCCACGCTGTGGCAACCCTTCCTGCTCGGTTCGGTGGTATGCGGCGTGGTGCTGGGCATCCTTGGCTACTTCACCACCATGCTCTATTGGCGCTCGTGGGTGGGCCGGCAGTGGCGTCGTCGCCAATGCCGGTGCAAGGCTTCAGGCACGCATGCCGCGGCCGCTGACCAGCAAGCGAACGCAAACAACGTAGAGCACCGCAGTGGCCACCAGCATGAAGGTGATCGCCGTGCCAATGCTGATATCCGACACCCCTAGAATGCCGTAGCGGAACGAGTTGACCATGTGCAGCACCGGGTTGGCCAACGACACGGTCTGCCAGAACGGCGGGAGCAGGTTGATCGAGTAGAACACCCCGCCCAGGTAGGTCAGCGGCGTCAGCACGAAGGTCGGGATGATCGATATGTCGTCGAAGTTGCGTGCAAACACTGCGTTGACGAAGCCAAGCAGCGAAAAGATGGTGGCCGTCAGCAGCACAACCACCACGGTCACGCCCAGGTGGTGTACCTGCAGGTCGGTGAAGAACATCGACAGGATGGTCACGATCACACCCACCGCCAAACCACGCAGCACCCCACCCAGCACATAGCCCACGAGAATGGTGTGCGGCGATACCGGCGACACCATCAGTTCCTCGATCGAACGCTGGAACTTGCTGCCGAAAAAGCTCGACACCACGTTGCCGTAGGAGTTGGTGATCACCGACATCATGATCAGCCCCGGGACGATGTACTGCATGTAGGTGAAGCCACCCATGTCGCCGATCTGCCGGCCAATCAGGTTACCGAAGATGACGAAGTACAGGACCATGGTGATCGCTGGCGGCAGCAACGTTTGCGGCCAGATGCGCAGGAAGCGCCGCACTTCGCGGTAGACGATGGTGTTCAGGGCGACCCAGTTGGTGCGCAGTTCCACACTCATACGGCCACCTTCGACAGGTTTTTTTCCACCAGGGACACGAACAGCTCCTCGAGTCGGTTGGTCTTGTTGCGCAGGCTCTGCACTTCGATGTTCTGCAGCGCCAACTGGCCGAACAGCGCGGTGATGCCGATGTCCTTCTCCACCTGCACTTCCAGGGTATGCGGGGTCAGCAGCCGGCACGGGTAGCCCTGCAGTACCGGGGCCGCGACCAGGTCCTGCTTGAGGTCGAGCACGAAGGTTTCGACATGCAGCTTGCCCAGCAACTGGCGCATGCTGGTGTTCTCGACGATGGTGCCATGATCGATGATGCCGATGTTACGGCACAGTTGCTCAGCCTCTTCCAGGTAGTGGGTGGTGAGGATGATGGTGATGCCCTTCTGGTTCAGCTCGGTGAGGAAACTCCACATCGAGCGGCGCAGCTCGATATCCACCCCGGCGGTGGGTTCGTCCAGGATCAGCAGGCGCGGTTCGTGGATCAATGCACGGGCAATCATCAGGCGCCGCTTCATGCCGCCGGACAACGAACGCGACTGCACATCACGCTTGTCCCACAGGCCCAGCTGGGTCAGGTACTGCTCGGCGCGCTCCTTGGCCAGCTTGGGCGGGATGCCGTAGTACCCGGCCTGGGTCACGACGATGTCGAAGGTCTTTTCGAACTGGTTGAAGTTGAACTCTTGCGGCACCACGCCCAGGCAACGCTTGAGCGCGGAGGGCTCGCGGTCCAGGTCGTGACCGAACACGTTCACTGTGCCGCTGGTCTTGTTCACCAGGGTCGAGAGAATGCCGATGGTGGTGGATTTACCGGCGCCGTTGGGGCCGAGCAAGGCGAAGAAGTCGCCTTCGGCAACATCGAGGTCGATGCCTTTGAGGGCCTGAAAGCCATTGCCGTAGGTCTTGGTCAGCTGTCGGATGGACAGGGCGGAACTCATAGCGGGTCACTTACCGAAGAAAAAGGTGCAGGACACGCCAGGTAAAGTCACTGGCGCAGTGAGTGCAGCCATGGTGCAAGGCCAGGCTGCACAAGTACAGTCACATCTATTGATAATGACTATCGAAGCGGGTTCAAGTGAGCGCGGTCATCACTGCGGCCTGGTAGGCCGGGCGTTGCTTAAGGCGTTCATACCAGGCTTGAAGGTGGTACATGTCCGGGCGCTCGATGGGCAGTTCGAACCAGGCATAGATGAAGCTACCCAGTGGGATGTCGCCCATACCGATCTGGTCACCGGACAAGTACGGCTGATTGGCCAGGGTTTCGTCGGCAATGGCCAGTAATTGCGCGCACTGCTTGTGCGCGGCGTTGATCGCCACCCAGTCGCGTTGGTCTTCCGGCGTGCGCAGCAGGCCCCAGAACAGGGGCCGGAATGGGGTAGCGAAGGACGATGTGGTCCAGTCCATCCACTTGTCGGCCAGGGCGCGCTGGCGTGGGTCTGCCAGATACCAGCCCTGCTCCGTGCCGTACTCCGCGCACAGGTAGCGGACGATGGTGTTGGATTCCCACAAGGTCAGGTCGCCGTCTTCCAGCATCGGCACCAGCCCGTTGGGGTTGCGGGCGCGGTATTGCGGCTCGTTGACCACGCCGAAGGCGCCGCCGGCGTCGATGGATTCGAAGTCCAGGCCCAGCTCGTGGGCGATCCACAGCGCCTTGCGCACATTGCTCGAATTCTTGCGGCCCCAGATCTTCAGCATGGCAACATCCTTTTGAGTGCGGAGGTGGCACAGTCTACTCCAGACCTTCGCCGCCTGTACGGGCCTCTTCGCGGGCAAGCCCCTACATCGCTCGGTGATCTCGCCACGTACCGTCGTAGGAGCGGGTTCACCCGCGAAAGGGCCGGACCTGCCGGCCAATATCCCAGATCATTCAGCGTCGCAGCACCATCGCATTCGCGGGCAAGCCCGCCCTACATCGATCGGGGGGTCGCCACGTACCGTCGTAGGAGCGGGTTCACCCGCGAAAGGGCCGGACCTGCCGGCCAATGTCCCAGATCATTCAGCGTCGCAGCACCATCGCATTCGCGGGCAAGCCCGCTCCTACATCGATCGGGGGCTCGCCACATACCGTCGTAGGAGCGGGTTCACCCGCGAAAGGGCCGGACCTGCCGGCCAATATCCCAGATCATTCAGCGTCGCAGCACCATCGCATTCGCGGGCAAGCCCGCCCTACATCGATCGGGGGCTCGCCACATACCGTTGTAGGAGGGAATGGAACGGTACAGGCGAACAAATGAACTGAAACTCCCACCGCCACACCCTGTCACTGTTCTGAACATGCTGTTCACAGCATTGCGTCTAAGCTGTCTGGAATGGCTCAAGCCCTTGGTTCCAAGGAGGACCGATTATGTTGCTGTTGTGGTTGGTGGTGCTGGTGATCGGCGCGGCGTACCTCACGCACCGGCGCCTGGCGCCCTTGCAGATTCTCGGCATCGTGGCGGCCTATGTGCTGTTGATGGGCATTTTCAGCAGTGCACCCGGCTGGCTGCTGGCGCTGATCTGGGTGGTGCTGGCCCTGAAGATCGCCCTGGTCGCGCTCCCGCAGTGGCGGCGCAAAGTGTTTACCGCCCCGGTATTCCGCTGGTTCCAGCGTACCCTGCCGCCCATGTCGCAGACTGAGCGCGAAGCCATCGACGCCGGCACCGTGTGGTGGGACGGCGAACTGTTCAGTGGCCGCCCCGACTGGCGCACCTTGCTGGCCTACCCGGCACCGAAGCTGACTGAAGAAGAGCAGGCCTTCATCGATGGCCCGACCGAAGAACTGTGTGCCATGGTCAGCGACTGGCAGATCGGTCAGGACCTGGACCTGCCGCCCGAAGCCTGGGCACATATCAAGCAGCATGGCTTTTTCGCCCTGATCATCCCCAAGGAATACGGCGGCAAGGGCTTCTCCGCCTACGCCCACTCCCAAGTGGCGATGAAATTGGCCACCCGCAGCGGCGACCTGGCCTCCACCGTGATGGTGCCTAACTCACTCGGCCCTGCCGAACTGCTGCTGCACTACGGCACCGACGAACAACGCAACCACTACCTGCCGCGCCTGGCCCGTGGCGAGGACATCCCCTGCTTCGCCCTTACCGGGCCGCTTGCTGGCTCCGACGCTGGCGCGATGCCTGACACCGGGATCATCTGCAAAGGCCAGTGGCAAGGCGAAGAAGTGATCGGCCTGCGCCTGAACTGGGAAAAGCGCTACATCACCCTCGGCCCGGTCGCCACCCTGCTGGGCCTGGCGTTCAAGGCCTACGACCCGGACCATCTGCTGGGCGATGAGGAAGAACTGGGCATCAGCCTGGCGCTGATCCCCACCGACACGCCGGGTGTGGAAATCGGCAGACGTCACCTGCCGCTAGGCGCCGCCTTCATGAACGGCCCCAACAGCGGCAAGGACGTGTTCGTCCCGCTGGACTTCCTCATTGGCGGCCAAGCCATGCTCGGCAAAGGCTGGATGATGCTGATGAACTGCCTGTCGGTGGGCCGCTCCATCTCACTGCCTGCCGTGGGTACAGGGGCTGCCAAGTACACCAGCCTGGTCACCGGCCAGTACGCCAATATCCGTGAGCAGTTCAACGTGCCACTGGCGGCCTTCGAGGGCATCCAGGAATCACTGGCACGCATTGGCGGCAACGCCTGGCTGATGGACAGTGCCCGCCTGCTGACCGCCAAGGCGGTGGACCTGGGCGAAAAGCCCTCGGTGCTGTCGGCGATCCTCAAGTACCACCTGACCGAGCGTGGCCGCGAATGCATCCAGCACGCCATGGACGTGCACGGTGGCAAGGGCATCATCATGGGCCCGAACAACTACCTGGGCCGCAACTGGCAAGGTGCGCCGATCTTCATCACGGTCGAGGGCGCCAACATCCTTTCGCGCAACCTGATGATCTTCGGCCAGGGCGCCATTCGCTGCCATCCGTTCGTGCTCAAGGAAATGGCATTGGCCGGGCGTGAAGACCGCGATCAGGCACTCAAGGAATTCGATGACCTGCTGATGAAACACATCCTGTTCGCCGCCGGCAATGCGGCCAGCACCCTGGTCTACGGCCTGGGGCTGGGTCGCTTTGAGCGGGTGCCGGGCGATGCCCTGAGCCAAGGCTACTTCCGCGCCTTGAACCGCCAGGCGGCGGCGTTTGCCATGATGGCCGACCTTTCGATGATGCTGCTGGGTGGGGCGCTCAAGCGTCGCGAGCGCCTCAGCGCCCGGCTTGGTGATGTGCTGAGCTATCTGTACCTCGCCAGCGCCGCCCTGAAGCGCTATCACGATCAAGGCTCGCCCGAATACCTGCAGCCGCTGCTGCGCTGGGCCATGGAAGAAAGCCTGGCCCAGACGGAGCGTGCGCTGGACCGCCTGCTCGACAATTTCCCCAACCGCTTCGTCGGCTGCGCGCTGCGGGTGCTGGTATTCCCCTTCGGCCGCCGCCATAAAGGCCCCGGTGATGAACTGGATGCCGAGGTGGCCGAGCTGATCGGCCGGCGCAAGGGCGATCCGGCACTGGAGGAACTGCTGGCCGGCTGCTACCGCCCGCAGGCACAACACGACCCGGTCGCGGATCTGCAACGGGCCAGTGACCTGCTCGAAGACACGGCACAGTTGAGCAAGTCCCTGTACCAAGCCGTCAAGGAAGGCAAAGTCCAGCCAGCCCCCGGCCAGTCCGGTATCGACGCCGCCGTCGAGGCAGGCGTGCTGCAACCCGGCGAGGGCCAGCGGCTGCACGAAGCCGAACAGGCTCGACGCAAGGTGATCGATGTCGATGCCTTCGACAAGGCGCAGTTGCTCGCCGAACCGGGCAAGGTGCGCTGACCCTTCGCGAGAAACGGGGGGCGGCGTATACTCCGCCCCCCCGTTTCAGCCATACCGAGGACCCATTCCATGGCCAACCCCTACCTGGAATATCACCTGCAACTGCTCCAGCACCTGCGCACCATTCTGGTGGCGCTGGGTGAAGCAGAGCAGGTGCCAGAAGAAAGCCACGCCCTGTTCCTCGAACGCTTCGACGAACTGCTGACGCTATTGCCGCAGGATCCGCTTGAGAGCCAGTACCTGGGCCAGGACCTGATGTGTCAGGTGATCCAGCGTTACCCGCAGATCGCTCATCTGGTGCCGCGTGACTTGCTGTGGTTCTTCGCTGGCGATTGCCTGCACTTCATGCCAGACGAGGAGCTGGCGCTTTATCAGCAGCTTGAAGAGCGTCGCCACGAGGCCGAGTTGAACGCAGAGCCATTCGACTGGAACCTGGAAAAGCAACTGCTGAGCCAGAGTGGCCCAAGCAGTACCCATTAACCTGATTTCACGTGCCCTGGTAACGCCAGGGCACCTGTGGAAGCCTACACCTCAAGTTTTGTAACAAAGCGAAAGATCGCAAAGTTGTCCGGCTTATTCCTACAGCCCGATAAATCTCATGACAAATAGAATCAGCGCCGGGGCGAAAATGGGAAACGGGAAAGACCCAGCCCACCCCCGCACTGAAACTTGACCCATTTACCCAATCAGGTTATGTCATGAAGAAGTCCTTAGTACTATCCCTCGGCCTGCTTACTGGCCTGGCAAGCAATGCTGCATTCGCTTCCGGCTCGATATTCTTTGAAGGCCGCATCACGCCCGAAACGTGCCCTATCGAGATCGTCAATCCCGGTGACGGCAATGTCAGTGACCGCGTCGCCATGGGCGAAATTCCCATGGGGCGATTCCCCGATGCCAACGTTGAAGTCCGTGGCGCATCTTTTAACATCCGCGTACCCGACAAAACAGTCTGTGGCATCAGCGAAGACAATGCCTTCGTGAAGTTTGACGGTGCCGCTGATGCCAGCGGCGACTATTTCAGCATTGGTACCAGTGCCGGCACGGCAGAAAACATCTCGATTGTCATCAGGGACAGTTCCAAGGCCTCGATCAAACCCGGTGGAACCTCGGTTGATTACCCACTCAACGCGACAGGCCCAACCGACCTCCGGTTCGACGCCTACTACCGTTCCACTGCCAGCACCGTGACGCACGGCCTTGCATCCGCCCAGGTTCGTTACACCGTCGACTATCAATAATTACGCATAAATTCTGTGCAGTCCTTGCACGGTTAAACCATCCAGGCGTAGTTGTGCGTCTGGATGCAGCGAGTTACCCGATGACCAATCCGTCAACATTCACGATACCCGCCCGCGTCGTTGCTTGCGCCTGCCTGACCTTATTGATGCTTACCCTCTCGGTAAGCAGTCATGCCGCCTTGACATTAAACAACACGCGCCTCGTTTTCAACGGCGACAAACGCAGTACATCCGTCGTTGTTCGAAATCCATCGAAAAGCATCTATGCCGTGCAGGCCTGGATAAATACGGACGCCGACGACAATACGACCAGCGTCCCCTTTGCAACGTCCCCACCGCTGTTCAAGATCAACCCCAACAGTGAACAACTTCTAAAGATAATTGGACTGCCCAATACACTGCCGCACGACCGCGAGTCGCTGTTCTTCTTCAACGTGCAGGAGATTCCGCAAGTCAGCAGCGACACGGGCAATCAACTCAACATCGCCTTGCGCACACGCATCAAACTGTTCTATCGGCCGCACACACTCAAGGGTACGCCGACCGATCACCTGAACTCGCTGACATTTTCCTTTAGCGTACGTAACGGGGTGGAGCAGTTGGTGGTCAAGAACCCATCGCCTTTCCACATCACCTTCAACCGCCTGGAGGTGAATGGCCAAGGCCAGCAAACCACCTTGAAAAACACCGCCATGCTGGAACCCTTTGGCGAAAAAGCCTACCCGCTGACCGGCATCACTCGCGCCTCAAGCCTGCAGGCCCGTTTTTCCATCGTCAATGACTACGGTGGCTTCACCGAACCGCTGAGCGCGCCTATTCAACTGGCCAACTAGGGCCTGCCTCGCACGCAAACAGGAATCGTCATCATGGTCCTCCCCCCACTACGCTGGCGCATTATGCGCCGCCAGCGCAGCGCATTGCTGTGCCTGCTGGGTAGCTCCACCTTGCTCTCAGCGCCCTACTCCCAGGCAGACTCCGGGTTCCAGAGCGGCTTCCTGCGCCAAGTGCCTGGCCAACCGCAAGCAGCGAGTGCCTGGTCGCTGAGCATGTTGACCAGCGATCAGGGGCTCGCGCCTGGCCGCTACCGGGTAGAGGTACAGGTCAATCTTGAACCTGCCGGCCAGCATGAGCTGGACTTCCAGCCAGGCCCGGATGGTGAGCTGCAGCCATGCCTGCCAGCCAGGCTGCTTGGCGAATGGGGAATGCGCCTGGACGCTCTGGCCAATCCAGAGGATCAGGCGAGTGCCTGCCTGGACTTGCTGGCCGTCGTTCCTGGTGCACAAATCGTCTTCACCCCTGCGGAGCTGCACCTGGCCATCTCGATTCCGCAGATCGCCATGCGCCGGAACACCGCTAACCAGGTCGACCCTTCCCGCTGGGACAGTGGTATCAATGCCGCTTTCATCAACTATCAGGCCTCCACCCTGAACGGCCGCAATCGCTCCTCTGACCGTTACAGCAGCAACGACCTGTACCTGAACAGCGGTATCAACCTGGGCGAATGGCGCCTGCGCAGCACCCAGTCCTGGCGCCAGGGCAGCCAGGGCAAGACGGAATGGACCCGGGCACAGACCTACGCACAGCGCGATATACCGGGTACCCTCGCCAATCTGACGATTGGCGAAACCTTCACGGACAGGGAAGTGTTCCGTTCGGTGCCAATATCAGGCGTGCGCGTGGCCTCGGACATGGGCATGCTGGCCGACAACCAGCGCGGCTATGCCCCGATCATTCGCGGCGTGGCACAGAGCCGGGCGAAAGTCGAGATCTGGCAGCATGGTTATCCAATCTACTCGACGTACGTCAGCGCCGGCCCCTACGCCATCGACGACCTGAGTACCGCAGGCAGCGGCGAGCTGGAAGTCGTCGTGACCGAGGCCGATGGCCAAGTCCGCCGCTTCATCCAGCCGTACTCGACCATGAGCAATCTACTGCGCCCAGGCGTATGGCGTTACAGTGCCACGGTCGGGCGCTACAACCCCTCCAGCGACCTCGAGACCCCGCTGCTCTGGCAAGGCACGCTGGCCGTAGGCTCCTACTGGGACACCACCGTTTACGGCGGCTTGATGGCCAGCGAATTCTACCGCGCGGGCAACCTGGGGTTTAGCAAGGACCTGGGCCACTTGGGTGCAGTGGCCTTCGATGTAACGCAGGCGTCCAGCGCAATCGACAATGCCCATGAGCGCGAGGTGCAGGGTTCCAGTTACGCCCTGAAGTATGCCAAGGCCTTCACCACCCAAACCAACCTGCGCTTTGCCGGATATCGCTATTCGACCCAAGGCTACCGTGACTTCGATGAAGTGGTGCGCCAGCGCAGCCAAGACACTACGTTCAGCGGCAGTCGCCGCAGCCGCCTGGAGGCCTCGGTCCACCAGAGCCTGGGCAGGACCAGCTCGCTGACCCTGACGCTGTCGCAACAGGACTACTGGCGCAGCAATGCCACCCAACGGCAATACCAGTTCAACTTCAATACCCATCATCGGGGTGTGGGCTACAACCTGTTCGCCTCACAATCGTTGACCGACCGTTACGGCAGTGATCGTCAGTTCGGCCTGAGCGTGACGGTACCCTTGCATTTCGGTCACCGCGCCAATGCGACCTTCGACCTGCAGCACAACGCCAACGGCTACAGCCAGCGCGCCACGCTCAGCGGCAGTGACAGCGCGCTGAGCTACAGCACCAGCCTGAGCCGTGACGAACACGCCCGCAAGACAGCGGCACTGTCACTCGGCCATCAGGCGCCCTATGCCAGCGTGAGTGCTGGCTATACCGAAGCCCACAACTACCGCAGCCTGTCATTGAATGCCAGTGGTGCGGTGCTGCTGCATGCTGACGGGCTGGAGTTCGGCCGATACCTGGGAGATACCGCGGCCTTGATCGAAGTCCCTGGCGTGGCCAATGTGGGCCTGCAAAACGCAACGGGTACGCGCACCAATTCACGCGGCTATGCACTTTTACCCTACCTGCAACCGTACCGGACCAATTCGGTGGTCCTGGAAACCGACCGTCTCGATCCTGATGTGGAAATCGACAACGGCATCGCCCAGGTAGTGCCTCGCCAGGGTGCAGTGGTAAAGCACCGCTTCGAGGCACGCCGCGTTTCACGCCTTGTACTGACCCTGCACGATACCCAGGGTCAACCGCTGCCTTTTGGGGCCCAGGTGCTGGCCGAGAACGGTACCCAACTGGGCATGGTCGGGCAGGCGGGCCTGGTAATGCTCACCAACCCGAGCCAGGAGCAACCGCTGCAGGTGAGTTGGGGCGACCAGCCCAACGCCGGCTGCCGGGTGCATCTCGATGGACTGGACGCTCCCGTCGTCGACGGCTATCGCCAGCAAACCCTGACCTGTATCTAGCAACCTTCACGCGGTGCAGCCGTACCCACGGCCGTACCGCGTCTTTCAGGACCCCCATGAAAAGCATCAACAAGACCCTTTTCCAGGCGCTGCTCGCCACCCTGGCATGGCCGGCTGCAAACGCCATGGCCATGCCGGTAGACCAGACCCGCTGCGAGTTCGAACCGCTGATCAGCGCAAACCTCAAGGTCCATGTCCGCGACCTGAACACCCTTTATGTGCCACGCGATGCGCGGATCGGCACAACGATCGGCACCCCAGAGCTGTTCGAAGCCACTCTCGACCAGAACAACCTTGCCCTCCTGTGCAGGACCTACGGCGAGCGGATAAATTTCAACTTCCAGGCCGCCCGCGGGGTACATCCTCCGCTGCCTGCGGTTGATGGGCGCTTGCTCGACGCCCCCGTCCTCAGGACCAACATCCCAGGCATCGGAGCGATCGTAGAGTTGCTGCACCCCTTCCTCGGTGGCACCGACCAGTTCATCCCCGACAGCAGGCCGCCCAGGGTGCCGTTCACGGCCTATTACGAGCAGACCCAGTTGGGCCCGGCCACGCTAGCCACGTTCAGGCACAGGATCACGCTGGTCAAGACCGGCGATCTGCCGCCCGGCGAGCATCAGCTGGATGGCGTACTGGTGACCGGCCATCTGGACTGGGGAGGCTTTGGCAAAGTTCTGGAATACACCCTCAGGGCAATGGTCATCCAGACCCAGTGCGATGCTTCAGCAGACGTCAGTGCCAACCCGGTGGACCTTGGCGAATGGAGCGTCAACGACTTCACGGGCCCAGGCTTCACCACGCCTCCTGCAGCATTCCAGGTCCGCTTGAGCAACTGCCAGGTGGACCCTGACCCGGGTAACGAGACCCTTGCGACCATCGAACTCGATGGCATCAATGGTTCTCGACCGATTGGCCCTGCGGATGAAAACGTGTTCAGCCTGACCGACGACTCCGCAGCCCGTGGCATAGGTATTCAGATGCTGTACAACGGGGTCTCGATGCCCCTGAACAAAGAGATCGACCTGGTACCCCTGACAAGCAATAACGTGCCTTTGAATTTTCAGGCTCGCTTCTTCCAGACAGAACCCAACAGCAACCTGCGCCCGGGCTTGGCCAAGGGCGCCTTGAACTTCACCATTCGCTACCGCTGAATGCGACGAGGCCGGTCCCTATACCGGCCTCGTCGCCCCCCGGTGCCCTTAGCCAGGGGCCGTGCCGGACAGAATGTTCTCTGGGTCATAGTTGTAGCGACAGCGTTCACCGTCCGGGGTCTCGACCCTGAGCAAACGGTTGAGCCCGTCATACGTCAGTACCCGACCCTGCTCATCACTGATCAGGTTGCCATTGCCGTCGTAATGCAAATCGATAGCCAACTGCGGATCGTATTTGACGATCTTGAACAACTCCTCCAGGTCGTGATCGACGTCATAGGTCTCCAGTAGCGCATCAGGCGGAATGATACGGCTCATTTGTGCCGGATCGCTATTCTTGAATTCGTACAAGGTCCGCTGCCACGACCCGTCCGGGCGGTAGGTGATCACCGAGAGGATGTTGTCCAGGCCATCGAAGCCGAATATCTGCCTGGCAATGGTTTGACCGGAGGGGTCCACGGGCGCTTCAGGGCCATCACAGGTGTATATCTGCAGCCGCCCGCGCCGATCGTACTGGTAAGTCTCATGCCGCAACAGCGTGGCCTGGCTTTCGTCGCTGCCCTTCGGGCGCTCTTTCAGAATGCGGGACTTCAAACAATCGAACTCATCATAGTCCTGTGCCAACGTTTGCAAGGTGTCACCAAAATCGAAGGTCCGCAGGATCTCCCTGTCGAATTCATCGTACTCGAGCAGAATTGCCAAAGCATTCCCGGTGCTTGCATCGGTGGTGGTAATGGACGCCATGCGTCCTTGGCGGTCATACCCGAACGTCGACTCCAGCAGCAGTTGCCCGGCAGGCGCACGCTGCAGCCGGTAGCGAGTCCTTTTGGGCTCAGGCGCGTGCAGCGTGGTTTTTTCCAGGCGCCCGACATCGTCGAAATCATAGAGCTGTGTCTGCCCCAGCACATCCACATAGGCACGCAAGCGACTGCAAAAACTGTAGTCGTAGGCCATGCTGAACACTTCACCATCCACCGTACGCGACTCGCGCTTGACCTCGCCGTTGCTCAGGAAATGGCTACGGTCCAATGTGTAACCGGAATTCTCGTCATCCCCAGGCTCTTCGCAATGGGTAAGCCTGGCATTTTTCAGGTCATACTCGTATTTCGCTTCCTTGCCGGAGAGGACCCGAAGGACGGGTTCTTCACCCAACGCTGGCCGGTACTGGTACTCGATCCGGGTACCATCCGGCGCCTCCACCCAATGCGGTTGCCGCTCACCTGGATCATATTCGAATGTCTGGGCTCGCCCTCCAGTGATGGCCACGGTTCGCCGCTCAAGGCCATCGAACACCTGTTCGCCCAACAACACGGCGGCGTTTTCGGTGTTACCCACCTTGATGCTGACCGGCAGGTCATTGCGACTGTGCCCGGCATAGGTGCGATAGACCGTGTTGACTCGATCTGCCAGGCGTTCCTCGCGGACACGGTCGAAAGCGTCGTAACGATACTCAACCACACGCTGGCCTGTACCGCTTCCTTGAGCTTCCCTGCTCAGCCGGCCAAGCCCATCGTAGTCATTGACCTGCAAGCTGATAGTGGTGCTTCCATCCAGGGCAAATCGCTCGATCCGCACCGGCTTCTCGAACAGGTTGTACCACGTCTCGTTGATGCCGCTGACCCGTGAGTGCTCCACCTCACGCCAGGCGCGATGCACCGGACCGTCCTTGCTCGCCACCTGGTCGATCTCCTCGACTTGAGTCGTGCCATCCGGATTCAGGACAGCGTACCTCTGGCCCCAGTCGTCGTAACTGATGTGGCTGGTCAATTCCAGCAAACCATCACCCAGCCAGTCGATTTCGGTTTCCTCGACCAGCTGGTCCAGTTCGTCGTAACGTGCGCGGTAGATAGGCCGCAAAGCACCAGCATACGTCGCGCTGTCCTTGTCTGCGCGCTCTTCGAAGATGGGTCGGCTGAGCCCGTCGAGCAGTGTGTGCGTCTCGACTTGCTTCACGTCATAGGCCCATTGCTGGGCCTGCTCGTTGTCGTATGCGCAGAGGAAGTACTTGTAATTGCGTTCCGCTTCGAAAGGCTTGCCTGGCGCCACGACCTCGCGTGTTACCCGACGCAAAGCGTCGTAGTAGTATCGGATTTCGACACCGTTGTCGTCCAGGTTGAGCAGCGGCTCGCCCGTTTCCAGGGAATGTCGCAAGGTGATGGTCTTGGACTCACCGTCAACACCCACCAGCTTTTCCAACGTCTGCAGTGCACGCTCATCGTCCGGCAGGGAGTAGCCATAATGGGTCAGGGTGTCGAACGGGCTGCCCCCATCGACACCGGGGTAACTGACGGTTTGCTGCCTGACTCGCCCATAGCTGAAGCGCTCGGCCGATTCTTCCTGGTAGAGCTTGCTGACTTTTTCCAGGAACGTACCAGGCGTACTACCTGATTCGCTCAGGGTCTCGCTTTCCAGCAAGCGCCAGGGCTGCTTCAGGTAGCTACCCAACGGGGTCAGCGCCCGGTACTGGAACGCCTGGGTCAAGGTGGCAGCCGCCCCGTGTCCTGTCGCTGCGGGTTGCACGGTCCGGGTCTTCAGGTTGCGCACGAAACCGTGCTCATCACCCTCCTCCTCGGCCGAGTACCAGACATTGGTTTCCAGTACCTGATTCGGCAACAGGCGAGTCAACACGTTGCCGTGGCTGTCATAGCGGGTGACTCGCTTCTCTTCTCGCTGCCTGGTGGGGTTGCTGATCAGCGACCAACGCTGGGTTTCGTCATGGGGCAGCTGGAAATAAGGCTCCTGGCTCTCGAACGTGCCAGCCTTGTCAGCGTAACGGGTCAAGGCTTGCAACAGCTTGTCACCCTGAGCGGTGGCTTGCTCGGTAAGCAAATGGAAGCGGTTGAATGTACGCGTGATCGTACGCACCGGCTGCCTGCGCACTTCCTGTATCTGAAGTGACTTGTAGGTATAGTCCTCCGACACCTCATAGAGATTGTCCAGGCCCTCATCAGACCACGGGATGCTGCTGCCACCGCCGATGAAGTTGTGCGTGCCGGGGTACTCATACCGCACCACTTTCGCCGCCTGACCAAAGCGTGGATCCGTTTCATGGCGGGTAACCCGAGGCAGATTGTCACGTGCTGCGCTGCGTGGGAACTCATGCCCGGCGTCCTCGTAGAACACGCGCTCCACCCCACCATAGGGTGTTGTGCACTCACGTACGCACAAGTACCCCAACACGTCCTCATAAGTGAAGCGCCAGCGGGCCTGATTGGCCGTGGGCAGGATGATCTCACTGACCCGGTTGTCGCTTTCGCTCAACGTCATCGCATACCGGGCCAGCGGGCCACCATCATCACCACCGGAAGGGTAGCAAAGCAGTTCGACACGGCTGTTGTCGCTGCGTTGCAGCCTCAGCAGCACGTCACTTTCATCCTGGACCTCGCTCAGACGCATGTGACCCTTGCCGAAGGGCAGGTAACTCAGGTGCAACATGTGCCCCAGCGGTGAATGCAGCTCCACGGGCAAAGCGACTTCGCCCTCTCCCGAGCCCATCACTTGCAGCACCTCGACCAACCCTGAGCGGTGCTCCACGCGAAAACGTGCGGCCCCACCGGGCCCAGGGGGATCCTCATACAGATCGAACTGCCGCAGCTTCTGTTCTTTCATTTCCAGCCGCCCGGTAACCGAAGACTTACCAGTAATCTTGTACGTTTCACCACTGCTCAGCGTCACGATGTGCTTGCGTACTTGTGTCAGTTGCAGGTTCCAGCCCTTGCCGAATCCGGAGTCCTCGCCATTCAAAGGGCTGTAGAACAACGCCAGCTCGAAACCTGGGCCTTGCAAATCATTGCCTTGCAGTTCAGGCAGCCTGATCGACACGGTGTATTGCCCGGTGCGAGGATCAACGCCGCTTTCAATATAGGAAGAAAAGTTAAAGGCATTGGAATGCACTGAAGTGGATGTGCTCATCAGTTAGCTCCATCAAAATATCAAAGGCACTTACGGGGCAACTAGGGATTGGGCTGGGTCAAGGCTGGATAGATCTGTACACAAGACAGCTTGCCTTCGATATGACCTTTAATATATCCGTTAGTATCAAGCATCATTCCCGGCACCACGATCGAGCCATTAAGGAACCCCTGCAGGTCTGGGATACCCACCCAGGTCGTGGTGGCGGGTTCTTTTATTGCAGCGACGATAAATATCCAGTCCCAATGTTTACAGTCTTTATCCGCGGACAATTTCACAAGTGTCGATGAGGGGATATTATTGAACCTGAAGAAGCTAACGACATCATTACCACATGCGGTATCTGACATATTTTCGGTAACGGGCTTGTCCACTTCCACTGCAATCGAACACTGCTTGCCACCGGGCATCTGCGGGGCGTCCATTTTCTGTGCGAACATTATCGTACCCTTAGGAGGCACAGGTGCTGCCTGACCCAGCCCCTGATAGCCGATAAACAAACCGGTCAGAAGGGTTACCATGCAATAACGTTTCATGCGCTTGCTCCTTGTTCGTGATTGCTCAGCCGGATGATCGAACCGTCACTGGCCGTCGGTCGCGCGGGCACACTGTGGACCAGGACGTTACGATCGCCGATGGTGTCAGGGGCCAGATAATCGATTTGGACCAGATGCAGATTGCCTTGAGCATCGCGCAATTGCACACGTAACGGTTTGGACAATTTTTTGAAGGCAGGCCTGGAACAGATCGAGCCGAACACTACTCTGTAGTTACGGAAGTTCGCAATTGTCAGAGGTCCGGCTTCATACTGCGTGCTCACCTCCCGCGCAAAAGCGCCTTCCCATAATATTTCCTTCAAGCTGGGATCGAACGAGACGAACTTAGGCTCTTTCTCGCCATAGGCCTGAAAAATGTACCCGGTATAACTGAAAAAACTTTCGGCCATATAACTACTTTCCCAACGCACCATTGAGGTATTCACATCCTTGTCGTTATCACTTTCGCTGGCCTTGACGAATTCGGCCGTGTAGAAGGTCCCGCCGCGGTAGTCCAACACCCAGTAATCGTCTGTCACCGGGTGCAGGTCAAAATCTTCGTGCTCCGGGTCTGCCCCACCGGAGTCACCGCCGCCCCCCGCCACTCGCTTGCGAACCAACGTGTAGTCTGTGGGTTTGTAGGCGGCCGGCGTGTGTACCTTGACCTCGATTTGGGCATTCTGATGGGGGGTGTCATTCGAGTAGAAAAACCGCCCGCTCTTTGCCTGGAAACCGGCGTAAAAAACTTCCGAGAAAGTGGTTCCGCGGCGGTGCAAGAACAGCTGCAGGCGGATGGTTCGGTCCTCCGCACCTCGTGGCGCTGCGGGCTGCGGTCCGTGCCCTTCAGTCGCCATGAGACTTTCATTGGCTCGGATGAAATCGTTCGGCTTCAGGTTTGTGCGCCAGACATTGCCAGAGCCCGAGTCAATCCCGTCCCCGCACAGAAAAGGAATTTTCATCCCCGACCTGTCGTACAGCGCGATGGAGGCTATCTCGTCCAGACACAGTTTGTAGTCCTGGCCATTCGCCTGCATGGTTTCGACGGTGACCTCGAGTTCCAGTTGCTGGTAACCATTGGAACCCACAGTGCCGGTCACACCGTCAGGGCTCTTGCCGACCGTGAGGGTAAAGCGCTGCAGATCCACCCAGCCGCTGACTGCTTTGACCGCGGTCTCTTTCACCACGCTGTAGCCCGCCGCGAACACGACACCGTTGCGCACCACTTCACAGGTCACTACGTTGGGTTGCGAAACAGCAAGCTCAGAAGCCCGGAAATGGCCCGATGGAGAGACGCTGCCCGGCCCCGCCAGCATCCGCCAACGCCGCGTTTCGTTGGGCATGATGCGGTTCACCTCGCTCAGCTGGGTGGTCTCACCGTGGCCGAGCCTGGGTACGAAAGGTGGGTCAACCGAAACCAGTGGCTGGCTGTTCACCAGGACAAGCGCGTTGTAGCCCTTTGCCGTTGAACTGGCCTGCAATTGTTGCACGCCCAGAATCCGCCGACCGGCTTGCTGATCAGGCACAAAGCGCGCGCGCCCATTGCCCAGGCTGGCTATCTGGCCCAGCGGCTGCCCGAGCATTTCAAAGCTGACGTTGCCTTTACCTGCATTCCACAGGTCGATCCCGTTCGCACTCTCTTGCGGGCGATATGCGCCGAAGGAAGGCATCGCCAGCACCGGCTCGGAGATCACCAGCACGCGGGCTGCGGCATGGTAAGTCTCCTCACCCTGCTTGTATTCAGCTTTGATGATGAATGTCTGCACTTCTTGCCCGATCACTTCCGGTGACGGGGCCGTGAAAAGGCCATTTCCATCGATCGAACCATGCCCTGCGTCATCATGGCTTTGCGGGTTGATCACCGACCAGGCGCTGGCAGTGATTACCTGATCCTTGCCGTCGTACAGCCGGAACTGCTGCGTCTTGCCGGCCGTCACCACGGTGCCCAAGGTCGGTTTCACCGTCAGCTGCGTGCGCAACGGGTCGATATTGCCGAACATGACGCGGTCCAGCGGCGTACTGTCCACCTTCTTGACAAAGGCATTGAGCTCAGGGAACAGCAGTCGGGCGAGCAGCTCCAGGCCGTCGTCGGAGGCATGGCCAAGCATGTCCTTGTTCAGCACCAGCGTTGCCGAGTAATCGCCGTCGGGCAACAGATACGGGTAGCTTGTGCCTGGCGGCTGACCATCGACCAGGCTATCGCGCAGGCGGATGAACACCAGCACTGCGCCATCGCCGTAGTTGACGGCATCACGTACTCGCGCACCAGGTGCCGCCTGGGTGCGCAGGATGAAGCCTGTAGGTGTCAGCGGGCCATAACCGGAAAAGTCCACGGTGCCCAGCTCGAACCTGGCGCAACGGCCAGGCATCTCACCTATCCAGGCTTGCAGTGCGTCGATCAGTTGCTGAGCGAGGTCGGGTTTATCGTCGAACAGGTTGCTGGTGAACCGCCCCCCCTTGGCAAGGTTGAGCGCAACGAGGCCGTACGGGTGAACCTCACCGCGCACGGTCTCCAGGTCGACCTCCATCTGCAGCCAGTACCCCGACGCCTCCGTGATCTCGACGCTGCTGACCAACTTGCCACTGTTGTTCACCGTACCTTTGATGATGTTCATGGTCAGGGTTGCTTTGGCATCGCTCGTCGACGCATTGCTGAACGACAGCAAGGGCGTACCGAACTCCAGCGCCTTAACGCTCACGGCCTCCTTCACCCCCACGCCTGCGAACGTGTGACTGAAAGGCGGGAGGTAGCGGTTTTCCTTGAAACGCGTCAGGTATTGCTGCTCCAGCAAGCGGTTGAGCCGGTCACGGCTGTAGGCAGCAACCGCCCCCCAGCCTAGCGTTACTGAGCCCTTTTTCATGAGCTCGAGCAGTTCTTCCAGTGAATTGGACATGGTCTCAGCCTCCAATGGATGGTGATGTGGCCACACGCAGGCCTGTCGGGCTGGCAGCGCGCCGTGCGGCGTCGAAGTGCAAGGAAAGGGGCAGCGGCAGAATGAGGTGGCCTTCGAGGATGAAGACAGAACCTGGAATCGCCCATTTGGCGGTAATCAGCGCGAAACGGGCATCGGCGTCGGCAGCTGCAGGGGAATAGCGGCCAGTGGCCTCATCGATCTCGCCAGTCCCTGCAATAGGCAATGCCCACTGGGTGTCTGGCTGGCCTACACCCTCGAAAATACCCGTCAACTGCAGGTCGCCATCGGGCAACTGCTCGACGTCGATCACCAGTTCAGGCCGCCGCTGGCGTACCAGCACATAGATTGAACGCGACTCGCTGGTCTCCCGGTTCTGTACCCTGACCTGATCGAGCACGTAGGCCACGTTGGCATCCACCTTGCTGCCTGCGGTATAGGTACAACGCCGGCCATCGCCCTGCGCGACGACCGAGCCCCGTCCTTCTTCGCCCTCGTCGACCACAGACCAGTCAAGGTCTCCGGTCAGCGCACCCGCCGTGAGGGTCAGTGTGTCGTCGAAGTAGCAGACCCGGATCAGTGGATTGACCGTCAATGTCGCGGGCGCCACAGAGGCCATGCTGCTGGCCTGCTTGTTGGTACCCGGGTCGGTGGCGATGATCCGGACCCGTACGGGTTCCCCCGCCATGGCGTGCGCAGGCGGTGCCCGGTATTCACCGCTGGCGGGGTCGATGCGCCCCAGATCACCGACAGTGCCTGGCAAAGCCTCCAGGGACCATGTCAGCCCTTCACGCGGCGGTTCAACGCTGAACGTATGCCGCTGCCCGGGTGCCAGCGTCACGGGGCGATCGACGATGCGCATGCCGGCCGTGCCATAGCCGCTGGCGAACACAGCCATTCCATCGGGTAACTGGAAGTCGAACGGTACAAGGCGCTTGCCGTCTACCAACGACAGACCGCCCATCACCTGTTCCGGGATCATGGCGGTCAACTCCCTGGCCAGCCCTTCAAGTACCGCCTGCTTGATCAGGAAGGCGACAAACGCATAAATCTCCTCTCGCAGTGCCGGTGGCGTGTCGCTGGGCAGGCCACTGACCTCCATCACTTCGGCCGCCTGCCACGGCCACAAAACCTGCCCTAGCAACATACAGCCAGCGCTTTCCTCAGGTGATGCAGGCGCATTCAGGGTGAACACGGTTTGCAGGTCGAACTGGAACGTTGCCGTTCGACTGTAAAGGGGACCTGTTGGCTTGGGCTTGTAGGTGAACGTCAGCGTGCAATAGGACTTCCAGTGCTGGCGGACCTCATCGTGTTCAAAGGTGACACTCAGAAGGGGCTGGAAATCCGCCAGGGCAGCCCGCCCCTGATCGCCGGCCGGCGCCCCTGCGTCCACGGCAATTTTGAAACCCTCGCAGGCAAACTGATACTTGTCGCTCTCGTAAGTGCTGGGGTACACCTCCAACAGCCCGGCCGTGGCATCCAGCCGCTGCAAGTTATTGTCTTCATCGAACCGGGCATCGAACGCGCCACCCTCGAGCATCTGCGCCAGGCCCGTGGCGTAAGCTGCACGGTGCAGGAAGCGCGATGTCAGCAACAGTGCGCTGTCGACCGGTTGCGCAAGATCATCGGGGAGCAGGAACGGGTAATCGGACTGCTCACTGGGCAGGTTGCCCACAGAGCCATTGTTGATACCCGCGAATATCACCAGTGCGGACTTGCCGTCGGCTTTGCTGACGTGGGTGCGTACTTCACTGTGCCGAACCGCCAGGTAGGGGTTGCCAGACAGCGCCTTGAAGTCCACCAAGGGATAGACCTGCCGGGCGCTGCCCAACCCGCTGAGCACTTCCTTGAAGAATCGCCCGGCGGTCAGTGGCGAACCACCGCCCAGGTCCAGCTCGGTATCCGTGCCTTCACGCAGGTCGGCGCTTACACCCTGGGCATCGGTGCTCAGCAGCAGTGTCTGAGTGACCGGCAACGGGTCGAGCAGGTCATGAACCGACAGGCTCAGCAGCCCCTCGGTCTTGTCCATGACCAGATGGCTCCCGCCTTCCAAGGCCAGGCTTTGCCGGACCTTGGGTGACGCGTAGTTCGCTTGCATATCCACCAGTGCGGGCGGCCCCATGCGGTAGCCCGTCAGGATGTGGGTGACATCGGAATTTGGCATGGCGATCTCACCTTCGATATCGCCCAGGGCACTGTCTGGTTGGCTGCAATGTGCCAACGTGAGCAGGTCGTTGATGGCCTCGGGACGCGTGGCGAACGTCAGGTCCCAGTTCAGGTGCTTGTGGTTATGCTTCATCCAGGCCGTGATGACCGAGAGGTAATTGGTAGGCATGATGTGGCCCCGCTCAACTGGAGTGCTGAAAGGTATGGGTTTAGGTGAACGCCGGTTGACTACCTGCGCGTTGCCCGTTGCGCTGCCTGCTCAAGGGCCTGATAGGCTTGACTGTGCTGCCCCAGCGGCAGCGGCAGCACGATGAAGCCCTCGAGCGTGATGGGTAAGTCGGGGGAAAGCCTCCAGACGGCGCTAACCACGCAGAAATGTGCGGGGCTTGCGGCGTCGGCCTGGTAGTAAGGCTTGCCGTCTTCATCGATATCGATCTGCCCCGGGCCATGCACCACCGTCAACTGGTCGACACCTGACACCCCGCTGAAATGGATCGACAGCCAGACCCTGGCGTGTTGTTCATCGCGCTTGTCCACCACCACATCAGAGGGACGTTTCAGGGTCATCTGGGTAACGATGCACAGCGTCCGGTGCTCATCGGTCAAGTTGTTACGGACCTCGACTTCTTCGACGATGAATGACTTGTCGGGCAGGTTCTCGCCGGGGACATAGCGATTGGCCGTGCCCGATTCCTGCGCCAGCCTGCCATGGGGGGAAGCGCCGAGGATGCGCCATTGCAGCGGTCCTTCAACAACACTGTCCGCCTTGAGGCTGACACCCTCATCGCCCACCTGGCAGACCGACAGCAATGGGCTGACCTGCAGCGCGTTCTTGACCACGGTGAGCAGGGCCGAGCTGGCAAAGCCTGAGCCTGGATCAGTGGCAGTGACACGCACCCGGGTAAATTCACCTTCGATGCCCGCGGCCCCGGGCGCCAGATACAGGCCATGGGTGTGCTGGTCGAAATGGCCCGGGTCATCCGTGGAGCCCTCTACCGACTCGGCCGACCAGGTTACGTTGGCTTGCGCCGGGACGGTGGCAAGCTGCAACGTGCTGCCGTGGGTCAAGACTTTTTCCAGAGGGGTGACGGCGAAGGTGGTCAGCTGTGGAGCGACGATGCCAAAACAGGCAATGTCGCGGGGCATGTGCCGCTCACCTGCGAGTATCGCGCCACCAAAGTTCAGCTTGATGGTCTTATCGATCAATTCCTCCATGTACAGGTCTGAACGAAGGTCCTTGGCGAGTGCGGCTCTTGCTGCGGCAAGGGGGCCGCGATCGGTGCTCAGCGAGACAAATGAAACATTCGGCGCTGCAACTCCCCACAGTACATGGAAGAAGCTCAGCGCGCTGATCTGGCCCTCGTAGGGATCACCTTCAAATTTAAACGAACCGTCCTCTTTGGGGTATATTTTGTGCTTATAGTCTTCAAGTTTCAACGTAGCGCCTTGCAGGTCTTGTATCTGCCAGCTAGCCGTTATTTTCACATCGATTTCAGCATGCCAGAGCCCCACGCACGCGTGCCCCCACGTCCAGGAATGCGGCGTGGCGACGATTTCTTCATATCGGGTAAAATCCGCAGTGGCTGTATGAACGGTGACCAGTTCCATGGACACACGGTCCCCTGACACACGAAACTTCAGCACATCCTTGAGCGGCAGCTCATCGGTAATTAAATCGATATACGCCCGGCAATCAACACTACCGCGCCAGTATGCCTCATGGTAAGGCTCAACATGACTTGCTGTCTCTGAGGGTATTACACCTGCAATGGCAGTCGCTGTCAGATCACCGTTTTCTGCACGTTCAAATTTAAATTCAACATTCGTGAAAAACTCCAATGGCAGTTTGCTTAACACGGTAGCCAACGCCACCCAGGCCTTATCAAGCAGTACCGTCGCCGAGTAATCACCGTTGTCATCGGGAATCAAGTAACGGTATTCCGGGCCAGGCATATTCTGCGGCCCGTTACTGGGCCCCATGGCGACCAGCCCCACGAGCGCACCGTCCACGTCATCGGCATCATCGCTCTCCATCGGGGCCAGGGCGACCGAGGGGTTACGCTGGGTACGCAGGATGAACGACTCGGGCCGCATCAGGTCATTTTCGCCATGTTCGATGCTGCCGAATGACCAGACGCGTTGATGGTCCGGCAACCCGCGGAACAGCTCCTTGAAGAAGTCCCCCCCCAGCTCGCGAACGCGCCTGGAATCCGAGAAGGTCACCACAAAGTCATCACTGTTGTGCAAGTCCAGCGTCAACGCGCCATTGTCGGCGACATAGCCAGGCACGTCGGACAGTTCCAGCCGCAGACGCAGCTCTGGCCCGACCAGTGGCTCTATCCGATCGATCCGCTGTGGGTACCAATGGTCCCCTACCTGCTTCAACCCTACCTGGTTGCCGCCGAGTATTTTCATACGCAGGCTGGCACGCGAACCGGTGATATCGGCATTATCGAATGACAACCGCGGGTGATCCAGAACAAAGTTCTGCATATAAACCTTGTAACCATTGTCCGGCGCCGTCTCACCGTTGATAGGGTCAAGGTAAGAGCTGGTCTTGAAGCGCCGTATATATTCCTGGGTCAACAAAGTGTCCGCCTTGTCCTTCTGGATAGCGAAAATCGTATTCCACCCCAACATCCGGTAGTCAGACTGCAACCACTCCAGCAAATCCTGTTTCGAATTGCTCGACATAAATCACCTCACATTTACATACACGCAGGCGCGTCTGTTTAAGAAACCAGCTTAAGATCAACGATTGGAAATGCCCGCCAGGTTTCGCCGTCATCAAAACTTGCAGATACGCTCAACCTGAAATCTCTGCCCAATTCCAGGTTTCCGAGAAACTGTTTGGGCAGATAGGCTTCAATAACGCCATCAGAATATTCGTCGTATGTCACCGCCTCGGTGGGGGGACGCAGAATATGCGTGACATCCTGGCCAGATTTCGAACGGCCTAGCGCCTCGATACCCAGCAATTGCCCTTCTGCCATGAACGTCCAAAAAGTCAGCGTGCACAAAGCGCCATCCACTGGAACTTCGTGCAGTTTCAATTCCCGGTTCTCGGCACCTTTGACCTGAAGTATCGGGTAGCTGCGCTGATCGAAATCGCTTACCCGCAGCTCGAACTTTTCTGATGTGCGTGGCGGTTCACCGGCGCGGGTGACGGTGTAGTACACCCACAGACGTCTACCCAGATTGGCGGCCATGGCCGACCGCGGCACCGTGAACAGGCGTGTGTCACCAGTGGACGGCCGGGGAATGATGGCCGCCCCCGTGCTGCCGTGCCCTTCCCAATGTAGGTTGACGGTCAGCGCCGGCTCCTCGCCATCACCCAGCTCGGCCTCAGCCGGGATTCGCACTTCGGCGCCAGACTCCAACTTGCTCGGATGGACCACGCCCTGGTACGACGCGTCACCGTCTTCCTGCGTGGCGTCCGGGATTATCGGTAAAGGCAGGTAAAGCTTGCGCTGCAAGACCAGATCCAGCACTTGGGAGCGCATCTGCACGCCCTGACGCGAAAACTCATAGCTGAACGCGAACCGCTTGCCGCGGTTGACCTCGCTCTGCAGCCACTCCCGCTCCAGGTGGAAGGTCAAGCGTTTGCTGTCCACCGAACTCGCATCCACACGCAGGCTGCGCAGCGTCACCTCCGGCCCTACGGCATAGAGCACCAGCGAATCGCCCAATTCCAGCTCCGGATAGGGGTCCACCTCCACCAGAAGGCCGGCGCGATAAGTTTCGTCATCAGGATCCAGCGCGCCATCCGTCGCCCCGGGGATACGTGGCGCCGCCAGCAAAGGTGCCGGCGGTGGGTCGCCGGCGGCGGGCGAAACGATGTCGAAGCGCTGCACTGGCGACCGGCTGCTGGTGCCATCGGCGAATTCGATGCGATAGTGCAAAAAGGCGAACCCGCCGATATACATGAAGACCACGCCGATATCCAGGTGCCACAGCAGTGGTCGGCCAGGATCAGACTCCTGCACTTCCAGTACTTGCTCGAACGGCTCACCTGGCAAGGACTCGGTGAACCAGGGCTCCCAACTCAGGAAAACCTTGTCACCCTTGGCCATGGCGGCATAGGGCGCTGTTGCCAGCAATATGCCTTCAGGTTTGAGCAGGTTGACGTCGATCACCCCCTCATGAGCATCTTGCAAGTGGGCGACCGGCAAAGCCCATATGCCTTCAGCGGGCCGGTCAACGAAGAAGAAACGACGCTTGGACTCAGGCCCCACAGGATTGCCGGCGTTGTCCAGACGCGTGAACGAATAGAACACCTGGCCACCGCGCAAGGCGGTGACGAGTGCGTTATCGATCAGGATCTCCCCGCGGCCGGCATCCAGGCTCAATACTTCGCGTTCGCCAAAGAGGTCCTCGGCACTGTTGTCGGCCTTGCACCCCCGCCAGTTGATATATACCAGGTCGTGCTCGGCAATGCCGGGATAGCTAATCCAAGTCATCAGATCGGCACTGCCAAGCGCGTCCAGGTCGACAGAGTTCATACGTTCATTAAGGTGTGAAACATCTGGCATGTCCATGTATGAATATCTCCGCCTTGCACATGTCCGATTCGAGAGTTGGCATAGATATAACACCGCCCCGGAACCTGAACACCTAGCAAAACTGACAGGTGTCAACACACGAAACTTCCACTACTGTCGACACGTATTCGGCACGCGCAGCCCCTGACTTACAGCGCCCGCCCCCTGACAAGCAGAGTGAGAACGTTCATTATGAGTACGGAATCTTCACTGCATTCCAACGCCCTTAACTTCATGAGTTTCATGGAAAGCGGTGTCGACAGCCGCACCGGACAATACACACTGTCCATCAAACTTCCCGAGTTGGGCGCCAATTACTTCTCCGGCCCCGAGCTTGAACTCAGCCTAAACTTCAACCCGCTCAATACGATTGATTCGGGTTGGGGGCGGGGATGGAATCTGTCACTGACGCAGTTCGCACCGCATACACAGGTCATCACCACGTACAGCGGTGAATCATTCAAAGTGACCGGTAGTTCGGGTTCACGCTTGCAAATGCAGGAGCAACGGCTGGCGCACTTTCACTTCTACCGCGAACCTGCCGGGCCAGGCGGCAACGCGCGCTATCGCGTGGTGCACCGTTCAGGCCTGGTGGAAATCCTCGAAGAAATGGGTAGCGCGATCGGGCGTATCGCCCTGCCCGTGGAGATCTACTCGGCCACGGGGCACAGGATCGACCTCCAGTACCAACCGTTCAACTCGTCTTACATGATGCTCAGCTCGATCAGCGACGAGCGTGAGATCCTGTTGGAAATCGAACGCAACGATGGCCGTATCGAATTGCGCGAGCGGCCTTATCAGGGTGACAACGGCCAGCCCGTTGCCCTTTATGCGATGAACCTGATCAACACGGACTGGGTCACATCGATTGTTCTGCCAACCCGTGAGCTGGCCAGTTGGCGCCTGGAGTACCGCCTGGTGAACGGGCTGTTGTGCGTGAGCAAGGTCGAGCCACCTACCGGTGCCCGTGAATATCTCTATTACCAGGACCGTGGCCATCTGTTCCCCGGTGACGCCCGGCCAGCCCTGCCGCGCGTGACCCGGCACGTCATCGAACCGCGCGGTGGCCAACCTGCGTTCCAGCGAACCTATACCTACCCGGGCTCGAACAACTTTCTGGGTTACGGCGCCGGGATCGGTTGGTCTGACAATGGGCTGGACAACCTGTACGAGTCGAAACGGTACGACTTTGAGTATCAAACGGTCGAAACCTTGCGCGACGAGGACGGAACGGCACTGCGCGACATCACCCGCACCTTCAACCGCTTCCATCTGCTGACCTCGACCAGAACCGTGCAGAACAACTGCGTACATGAAGTCACCAAGCAGTACAACATCAAGGACGCCCCCTTCGATCAACAGGTGTCGACCCTGCAAATGCCGATCAGGGAACAGACACGCTGGTCGCTGGCGGACAACATCACGCGCAGCCGCCTTGAAACCGTCGAAACCACCTACGATACATCGGGCAACATCATCTGGCGCAAACTCGCCAACGGCGTGACCGAGACCCAAGAGTGGTATGGCACGCAAGCGGAAGATGGCTACCCCGGTGATGCCAATGGTTTCGTTCGTCACCTGAAGAGCAAAACCACCACCCCGGCGAGCAGCGGCCGGGGGCAAGCCCCTGTTCTCACTCAGCACTACCGCTACAAGGCGCTGGCGCCACTGGCAGGCAACGCCATCACCCTCAACCCCATGATTGTCGAGCACAGTGAAACACTGACGCATGCGCACGATCCGGCGCACCCCCTGGAAGAGAAAACTTACTATTACCTCGACGCCCCCAAGTCCAGCCTGCGGCATGGCCGCCGCTATCAGGAGGTGGTCAAGCGCAACAAGCTGGAAACCACCACCCAGTACCAGTTCAATTCACTGCTAGACCCTCTGGCCGGCCATCAGGTACTGGAGACCCGCAAGACCCTCTTTGGTTACGACGGCGCACAACGGTCCACCGTTCAACGGCGCTCGCTGCTGCATGGCGAGAAGCTCTACGAACTCAACGAGAACGGGGTTCACACACAATGGGCGTACGACGCCCTGCGCCGAGTCACCGAGGAAAGGGTTTCGCCAGAGACACCGTTCGAGGCCAAAAAACGCTACGACTACGAACTCTGTGCCAGCGATGCCGACATTGCCCGCGCCCGAGTCACCAACGCTCGCGGCATCACCACCGAAACCGAGCTGGACGGCCTCGGACGGCCGACACGTGAGAGCCGTGACAACGTGCTCGAGGCGAGGCCGGGCGCTTTCTACGAAATCCTGGCCATCCAGTACGATGCCTACGGCAACCGGGTACAGGAGAGCGTTACCGACTGGCTGCAAGCCCAGCAGTACCTGCACCTGGTAACAAAAACGCGGTACGACGACTGGGGCGAGCAATGCTGCACCATCGGCCCGGATGACGTGGAGCAGCACAACGTACTGGACCCGATCGGCAACGCCAATCACCAGGGCGCCATTCGCTACAGCTGGCGCGAAGGCGGGAGACTGGAATCCCGAACCCAGGTGCAGAACCGCAACGGCAGGAACGTCCGATCCACCCGCCAGGCACGGGCCATCAGTGGCAAGACCGAGACCTGGCTCAACCTGTTCAACAAGCCGGTACTGCGCAAGCGCCTGGATGCGCTGGGGGAGCTGATTGGCGAACGCCGCTACAGCTATGACGGCCTCGGACGCACGCTCACCGAAACGGATGAGCGCAACCACACCACTGCATTCAGCTACGACGCCTGGGGCCGGATGCTCACGACCGAGCAACCGAATAAAACCCTGCTCACCCGCACCTACGCCGAACACTCTGCCGAAGACCTGCCGACCCGCCTGGTGGTGACCCCGGCGAATGTGCAGTTGCCCGCCCGCCAGATCGGTGCGCAGTACTTCGACGGCCTGGACCGCCTGATAGGTACCACCACTGGTGACCGGACGGAGTACTTCCTGTTCCGCGACGGTGAATCGATACCGCGCCAACGCATCAACCCCGCTGGCGAGACCATCGAGCTGGACTACAACCTGCAGCTGACCAATGAGCCGATCAGCAACACCGCACCCGAGGACCACGCCAGCTTCGCCTACGACCCTGTCAGCGCCCGATTGCTGAGCGACGACAACCGGCAATGCGCGCGGCGCTTCGAATACAACAAAGCCAACCAGCTGACCGCCGAACATTGGGAGAACAAGCGCGACGGCAAGACCTGGAGCCGTATTCATAGCAGCACCTTGCAGGATCGTCTGAAGAACACCCACGAACCCTATGGTGAAGACACCACCCATGAATACGACGCCCAGGGCCGCCTGGTCTCAACACTTCAGGGGCAGCTGCAGGCCGAGTTCAAATACGATGATCTGGGCCGCATAGAACTCATCACAAGCCATGACCGAGCCAGCGCACAGGCCCTGGAAACCGAGATCGAGTACGACGACCAGGACCGTGAAGTCAAACGCACCTGGCGTCAGCCCGGACAGCCAGAACGCACGCAGGAAACCGTCTGGGACAAGGATGACCTCCTGCTCAGCCGCACCCTGCAGGTCGGCGGAGTATCGCGACTGGTCGAAAAGTTCGGTTACGACAGCCATGCACGCCTGAACATGTACAACTGCACAGGGCCGGACCAACCTCGCGATGCGCTGGGCCGCAGCATCGCCATGCAGGTGTTCAACTTCGATGCCTACAACAACATCGAGTTGACCGTCACTTCCTTCACAGGTGGGCCGGCCGCTGAACGCGCCACTTTCATTCATGCCGAACGCGACCCCTGCCAGCTGCAGCGTATCGAGTACACACCGCCGCGCACCGAGCCCGATCCTGAGTTCAGCTATGATGCCAATGGCAACCTGACCCGAGACGAGCAAGCCCGGCCGATTCGCTACGACAGCCAGAACCGGTTGCTGGGCCTTAACGACAGCGGCGCCCCGGACACCTATGGCTACGACGCAGGCGGCTTGCTGGTCAGCAGGCCCGAGGCCGGCGAGCGCACGCTGCTGCTGCATGACGGCCAGCGTTTGCGCATGGCCGTGCGTGACAGCCTGCAAACCCTGTACCTGCATCATGACGAACAAGCGCTGGGCCAGCAGCAGAAAGGCAGTGGTGCGCAATCGCCTCTGCTGCTGCACAC
Organism: Pseudomonas sp. VEM90; assembly: GCF_054611535.1. Lineage (NCBI taxonomy): Bacteria > Pseudomonadati > Pseudomonadota > Gammaproteobacteria > Pseudomonadales > Pseudomonadaceae > Pseudomonas > Pseudomonas sp. VEM90. Next base: position 81,910 of record NZ_JBTRAR010000027.1, read on the forward strand.
CAGTGCCAGCCACAGCGTGATCGCCGAGAGCCAGGCCGGCAGCACGCGCGCCGTCCGTTATACCGCCTATGGCGAGCAGCACGCCGACGATCCACTGCTCGGCACCCTGGGCTACAACGGCGAAGCGCTCGATCCCGACAGCGGCTGGTACCTGCTCGGTAGCGGCTACCGCGCCTACAACCCGGTGCTGATGCGCTTTCACAGCCCTGACGCACTCAGCCCCTTCGGCGCGGGGGGGCTGAACTACTACGGCTATTGCCAAGGCAACCCGATAACCTTCCGCGACCCGACCGGGCATTACAGCATCGGCTATAGCGGGCAGAGCCGATCGCTGGAAGATCTGCAGAGGCACAGAATCTCGCCGCGCGTGGTCTTGGGGGCGATCGGCTGGATCGGCATGGGCCTGGGCATGCTCTTCGCCGCCATCGCCACGGTGGCGGCCGTCGTGGTGACGGGGGGCGTAGCTGCGCCGGCAGGTGGCGGCATCAGTGGCACGGGTGCGGCACTTTCGGCAGGCGTCGGGGCGATTGCCAGCGTATCGCTCGCCACCGGCATCAAGTTGGCGGCCACGGTGACAGCAGCCACGTTGTCAGTCGCCGGTACGACGCTACAAACGGAAGGGATACTTTCGGGGCATGAAACGCGGAACAATATTGGGACAATCCTGAATTACTCGGCAGCTATCTTAGGGCTTGCGGTGGGCGCGATGCAGTTGGTTGCAAAAATACCAAATATTGCATGGCGCGCTGGCAGTTATACAGTCACAACGATCACCGACGACCCTCTAATAAACAGCGGGAAAACCCTATCCGAAATAAAAATGGCAAGGCAAATCATCCACCCAAGAAGCCCCGTCCCAGTCTCAAAAACCAAGCATTTCTTCCCCACAGCCGAGGATATACCAGTCGGCCGTAAAATATATTTACCGTATACAGAAATCAGACACTAAATAACCCGAAGCAACTAACACGAAACACGTCACTGCAGTTCAACACCTCATGTAGTCATATTTGTTGGAGACAACAATGAAACCACTAACGTTCAGCACGCAGCAAACTGACCGTGCCACCAAAGCCCGGCGCAAGTATCTGAAGTTGCAAGATGCCCCTGTCAAGACAGCGCCGTTACCGGTGACCGCCCCCAATGTCCAAGGCATCATCGACAGTGACGATGGCACGCTGCACAAAGACCGCTTGAAAACTGACCTGACCGTCGAGATCCCCGCATGGTCTGACCTGCCACCGGGCAATGATCCAAATGACTACTCGACGTTACAACTGCAGTTCACCTTGACTGGCGCCGAAAACACCTTCAGGGCCATTGGCCCTGTCGAAAAGTTCCTCCCGCCCCTCGTGCCAGGAGACTTTCCGTTAGCACTGGCTTTTCCCCAGGCGTCCATTCCACGCAATGGCAAACTGTGGATTCGCTACGAACTGGTCGACCACAAGGGCGACCAATATGTTTCACACCCCATCGAGCTGATCTGCGACAGTGTTCCGCCCTGGGGGGATGAGCCCGCCCCCCCGCTGACCGCGCCTACGGACATCATCAACGAAGCCTACCTGACCAACCACCAGGCCGGGATTGAACTGGGTATACCTGAGTACCCGGACCGTACATCCAAAGATACCTACCAGGCGTTCTATCTGAAGGAATGGCCTGAAGAAAATGCGGACTACGATAACCCTGTCGTCGATGGCACCGTCACAGACGACCGCAAGATAACCATTCCGGCAGATGTGGTACGCAGCCTGGGTGATGGCAGGTTCTACATCGTCTACTACCTGTTCGACAAAGCCCAGAACCGCAGTCGCATCCGGTTACCGGCGACGGTCGATGTGGTGCTCACACCAGAGCCCAAGGACCTGCTGCCGCCAGAGGTGCCGCTAGCGGCAGATGACGGCGTACTGAGCCTGAAAGATGCACAGGCGGGTGTGCAGGCGGAAATCCCGGCCTACACCAATTACCGCAAAGAGGACAAGATCGCGATCAAGTGGGGCACGACGCCCCTGATCGCTGAACAGGTAGGCTCACGCCCATTCCCTATATCGATATCCGTTCCCAGCGATATCTTGCGAAACGAATACGGCAAGGCTCCCGGGGAGGTAGCGACACCTGTCAGCTATCAGGTGCTACGTGGCCACGCCGCCTACGGACCGGCGGCCGATGACTTCGCTGTCGACTTTTCCGTTGCTGGCCCGGAACGCCCTGATCCCGACCCCGACTGGCCGGACCCGGTCAACGACAAGATGCTCGCCCCCACAATCACCAGTTTCAGCGGCGATACGAACCTCATTCCCCCGGCCGACCGTGGCAAAGACGCCACGCTGACCTTCACGGTATTCGAGGGCGCCGCTGCCCCCCAGGTAGTGGACTTCTACTGGGACGGCACGCAGGTGACCCCGGCACGCTGGGTTGTCGATGAGGCACCCGGTGCCGACAAGTCCGTCACGATTCCGTGGAGTTATATCGAGGCTGCAGGTAACAAGTTGGGGCTGCCTGTGCATTACACCGTGAGGGGCGACGAAAACGCGCTCAATGAACAGGAGTCGCTTCCACAGTTCGTAGAGGTATCGGCCATCGACATGACGCCCGACGATCTCGAGTTCCTGGGTTTAACGGACCGGCTCTGGCTGAGTTGCCAATCTCTCTGGGACCCTGATGACCCCTCCGCCGCCCCGGCGATCAGGGTGCAGGTACCGCCCTGCAGCCGCTTCAACGTGCCGCCAAACACCACCATGACACTGAAGTGGGTGGTGTATGACCAAATTGTGGATGGCAACCTGATCGATGGCGTAGAGAAAACCTGGACTGTGACCTTGAACGCCGAGCAGATCGCGAACGGTTTCGTCACGCGAGTCGAGCCGTACGATCAGCACATCAAGCCCATCTATGACGCCGCGCCGTCGGGCGGGCGGGCCGAGGTGAGCTACGTCATCAACACGCAGCCACCCATTACCTCCAATACCACGGCCAACAAGATCAGCGTCGCCGATCAGGGTACGGGGGGCTCGTGTGACCTGAGCCAACCTTGAGCAAGCCTCGGCAGCGGCGTTGGCAATCGTCCGCTGCCGATCCACTTGCAGGAATTTTCCATTTAAGAGTAGGAATTTCCTTACATTTTTTGCGACTTAACGCGCTTAGCCTCGCGGTATGCGGATTGTTCTCCAACGAAAAGCAGAACGGTCTTACAAAAATTTGTTCACTTCGAGGTTTTCCCTGAATGCCGAGCCGCCTTTTTCACACCCTTCGCCACTGTTCACCACCCGCCCATCTCGTGCTGGCAGGCCCGCTGTTTTTCGCCAGTGCCTGCTGGGCAGAAACCCTCATAGATGCCGATACTCAGCTGGATGCCGGCAGCACACTCGACAGCTACCGGGTGATCGGCCCAGCCGTTCTGACAGCCACCGGGGCGACGACGTTACAGATCGCCGCCCAGGCGGGCGCCACCGTGAACCTGTCGGATAGCCAGGTCACCGCTGAATCGAATGGCAATGGCCTGGCGCTCAATGGTGCCAGTGCCACCGTACACCGCTCGACCATCCGCAGTGACGCCCGTGGCCTGGCGCTGAGTGCTGCAGGGGCGGGTAACGGCTCGCGCGCCTTGATCAACGACAGCATGATCGAAGGCGGCGTACAAGGCGCGACCATCAATGCCAGTTCTGCCGAACTGCAGCGCAGCGAACTACGCGGCACGGGCGCCAGCAGCGAGGGCGCACGACTGGTTGCCGGCACCCTGATTGCCAGGGACGGCAGCACCATCAGCGGCGGCAATTATGGCGCGCGCATTCTTGAGGACGACGGCCGCGGCTCTACGCTGGTGGTCGACAACAGCCTGATCGAGGGACGCAACGGGCCAGCGATCGCCGTCGGCCGAGGGGCCGGCTTTGCAGCATCGGCGCAGATCGACGTCATCAACGGTGCCAGCCTCAATGGCGGTAACGGCGTGCTGCTGCAGGTGGCGGAGGATGCTGCCGCCAACCTGCGTGTCAACAACAGCCACCTGGTGGGCGATATCGTCGCCGCCAACGGCGGCACCGCCAACGTGCTGCTGGAAAACTTCGCCACCCTCAAAGGCCGGCTGGATAACGTTGCAAGCCTGGGAATCAACAGCGGCGGCGAATGGACCCTGGTCGACAACAGCCAGGTGACCGACCTGTCTCTGGATGACGGTGCCGTGCGCTTCGGCGGGCCAGGAGAATTCTTTACCCTTTCCGTAGAAAACCTCACCGGCAACGGCACCTTCATCATGGAGGCCGATTTCAGCACCTCGCAGTCGGACTTTCTCGACGTGACGGGCACCGCCAGCGGCAACCACCAGTTGCTGATCAGCGCCAGCGGCAACGATCCGCTGACAGACAACAGCCTGCATGTAGTACATGCCGCTGCTGGCGATTCACAATTCTCGCTGCTGGGTGGCTCCGTGGACCTGGGAGCCTATTCCTACGACCTGGTGCAACGCGGCGACAACGACTGGTACCTGGACGCGACCACCCGTACGGTCAGCCCCGGAACACAAACGGTGATGGCATTGGCCAACGTCGTGCCGACCATCTGGTACGGCGAGCTCGGCGTGCTGCGTAGCCGCATGGGCGACGTGCGCCGCAACCCTGGCAAGGCCGGTGGCTGGGTACGCAGCTACGGTAACCGGTTCAATGTCTCGGCGACGTCTGGCGCGGCGTACCAGCAACAGCAACAAGGCCTGTCGATCGGCGCAGATACGCCCCTGGCAGCTGGTGACGGCAACTGGCTGGTGGGGATCACGGCCGGCTACAGCAATTCCGACCTGAATCTCGCTCGCGGCTCGTCGGCCAGCGTCGACAGCTACCACGCCGGTGCCTACGCCACCTGGCTCGATCCCGAAAGCGGCTATTACATCGACACCGTGGCGCGCATCAACCGTTTCCGCAACCAGGCCGACGTGCGCCTGAGTGACGGCAGCAAGACCAAGGGTGACTACAGCAACCTGGGTGCTGGCGTTTCGCTGGAGGTGGGGCGTCATCTGAACCTGGCCGACGACTGGTTCCTCGAACCGTTCGCTCAACTGTCCGGGCTCGTGGTCCAGGGCAAGGACTACAGCCTGGACAACGGCATGCGCGCCAACAGCAACAGTACCCACTCGCTGCTGGGCAAAGTGGGTACCTCGGTCGGGCGCACCTTCAGCGCGGGCACAGGCCGTAGCGTGCAACCCTACCTGCGGGTGGCGGCAGTTCATGAGTTCGTCAACGACAACCAGGTGAAGGTCAACGACAACCGCTTCGGCAACAACCTGGCCGGTTCGCGTGGTGAACTCGGTGCAGGGGTGGCGGTCGCCTGGGGCGAAAAATGGCAGGCCCACGCCGACTTCGACTATAGCCATGGCAGCAAGCTTGAACAGCCATGGGGCGTGAGCGTCGGCGTCCGTTACAACTGGTGAAAAAACGAGGGAAGGCCAATGCGCCTTCCCTTTTGCATTCATGCGTGACACATGGAGAAGGACGATGACACAGAACAAGCGCTCCGGTAACCGCAGAACTCCAACCCCTGAACTGGACTCGGCCCCTCTTGTCCATCCAACCGTACCAAGCGTGGTGCCCGATGTTGAAGGGGGGAGACCCAACACGGTCGAGTTCCGGGCAACCTATTCCCCCCTGCGGGTAGAGTTCCACCCTTGGGCAAATTCGCACCCGGAAATAGATGAGGAATACCTTTTTCTCTACTGGAATGACGTACTGGTCGACAAGAAGACCTTCAGCAAGCCAATCGAACCTGAAGAGCTGTTCATATTGGTACCGGTCGACAAGCTTATTGAAGGCACGCACCGCCTGCACTACGCAGTCACGCTGTACAACGATACCCATGTGTCTTCACGGCCACTGGATATCTACATCGACAAGACCCCGCCGCTGCTCCCCACAGATGATCGATTGATGCTTCCCGACTACGTTATTCGCGAAGGTGTCACCGAGGAGTACCTCGCGGCCAACGGCGACAAGCTCGCCTGCACAGTCCCCTCGTACATTGGTGCGGAGCCAGGCGATGTCGTGAAGTGGTTTTACAGCGAAAACGGTGCCGGGCAGGAAATGGTCGACATGATGACATTGACCCAGGAGCACATCGAAACACTGGGCCCGCGAGGCACCAGCAAACCGCTCGAGCTGACCTTCCCGGGCGCTTTCATTCGCCAGTCCGGCAACGGCATGCGTTACGTGCGTTATGAAGTGCAGGACCGCGCTGGCACACAGCCCCAGCGTGCGCTAGCGGTCGCGTTGGAGTCCGACCTTTCCCTGGCACCACGCGAATTGCCACCGCCCCGCATCAAGGAGGCGACGGGCAGCGATTACTTCAGCACGCTGGAACCTGGCAACGCATTCGACGGCATCACATTCGTCATACCCGACAATGCCGACATCAGGCCGAATGAAACTGTCACCGTATTCTGGGGCCAACCCGGGACGCTCGGCAGCTACTCCACCAACACGCCCATATCGCCAGGCGCACTTGAATACCTGATCCCCAGCCTATATGTGCCGCCGCACATGAACGGCCGGGTGGAACTGTATTACCAAATCGACAACCCTGACGTGCCGCCCTCGCCTTCGCACCATGTCACGGTGCGGAAAATTGAAGGACTGCCAATCGTACAGTGCAGCGATATCCACAACCGCGCACTGAACCTGCGCACACTGGGCGAAAGCACCACCTTTACCCTGGAAAGCTGGCCGTTCCGGCATACGTCGCAATTCGTCAACGCCTGGATCGACGGAGTGGAGAGCGGCAACGTCACTCGGGAAATCAGGCTGCCGATTGCCACCGCGCTGCCTGTATCCAGCGAAACGGGGGTAATGGTGCTGGGTACCGTCACGAAAACCGAGCTGTTGAGGCTGGCAATCAACTATCAGTTCCGGGTGTCGGTTGAAGTGTCGTTCGACGATAAGCTGAGCTGGTTGAAATTTCCCGATGCGGCAGCCCATCTGGAAGACAAGCCTTAGCCCAATGCAAAAAAAGCCACCCGAAAGAGTGGCGTTTTTTGCAGTTGAAGCCAAATGTCGGGATGACCATGCATCCCGATGGCTTTGACTGAAACGAAAAAAGACGCCGAAGCGTCTATTTTCGAGGACCTACAGACTTCCGTGGAAGGTTGTAAATCTTGATTTGGAGCGGGAAACGAGACTCGAACTCGCGACCCCGACCTTGGCAAGGTCGTGCTCTACCAACTGAGCTATTCCCGCATTGTGAAACTTTACCGCTTTCGGCGTGAAGCGCCTTGACGACCTTCACCACCACTGCACCGCATAGACGCCACAGTATTTAAACTGGAGCGGGAAACGAGACTCGAACTCGCGACCCCGACCTTGGCAAGGTCGTGCTCTACCAACTGAGCTATTCCCGCATTTGGCGTCCCCTAGGGGACTCGAACCCCTGTTACCGCCGTGAAAGGGCGGTGTCCTAGGCCACTAGACGAAGGGGACACACAACACTTTTCAGTGCACCAGAACATGAACCTCACGATTCAGCCTGGATTTTCTTTTCCTGCCCCGCCGCTAAGCAGTGCCGGAGAAACTGGAGCGGGAAACGAGACTCGAACTCGCGACCCCGACCTTGGCAAGGTCGTGCTCTACCAACTGAGCTATTCCCGCATTGGCGTCCCCTAGGGGACTCGAACCCCTGTTACCGCCGTGAAAGGGCGGTGTCCTAGGCCACTAGACGAAGGGGACACGCTGCTGGCATTACTGCCTGCTTTCACTCCCTGCTGCGTTTCGCTGTGTGCTTTACGCTGCAAGTGGCGCGCATTCTATGGATGGTTCGGGAAGGCGTCAACCCCTTTGTAGAAATTTATTTAAATCAATGACTTCCGGGTACACCCAGCGCTGTTTTGGTGCGCCTGCCGGGGTTTGCCGTTGATTTTCTGGCGTCAAGTCAGCATTAATGTGCCAGCATCCAGTCATGGCACAGTTTGCCGATAGAAAAAGAGAATGGCTGTCAGGGCCTCTCGCGAGCACGCTCGCTCCTACACTCAATCATGCAAACCTATTCATGAGGCATTAACGGTGACACCACTTCTGATCACCCTGCTCATCGTGGCGGGCATCGCGTTGCTGATCGTGATCGGCTACCTCAACAATGTGGTCGAAAATGGCAAGCTTGAGCGCGCCCGGACGAAGATCGAGTTCGCCGACCGCCTGCGTCGCTGTGGCGAAATCACCGAGACGTTCCCTGGCCAGTTCATGACCCCGGCCCTCAAATTGCTGCTGACCCGCCTGGAGCTGAACCTCAACCAGCGCCTACTGGCGGTGGACAAGCACAATGCCGAATTCAAGGCGCGCATCGCCGAACTGGAAGGGCTGATAGCCCTGGGCGACAAGATCCCGGTCAACAACCCCCCTAACCCGATCCACACCGAGATCAAGGCCAAGGACGTACGCTTCCTGCTGGAGGCGCTGCACAATCAGGTGACCCGCGCTGCACAGGAAGGCTTCTTGCCAACGACCGAGGCCAAACACTGGGTCAAGGAGATCCGCCATATCCTGGTGTTGTTGCATATCGAGTTCTTCAACAACCTGGGCCAGCAGGCCCTGCAGAAAGGCCAGCCTGGCCAGGCGCGCCTGGCCTTCGAGCGCGGCGTGCAATATCTGCGCAAGCAGCCCGAGCCGAAGGTGTATGAAGAGCAACTGACGTATCTTGAGAAACTGTTGGCCCGGGCCAATGCCCAGGTGATGGACCGCATGGCCCCGGCGGAAGGCGAGCACAACGAATTGACCGATGGGCTCAAGACCGATGAGGAAGAGACCTGGAAGAAGAAGGTGATCTACGACTGATTGGTTAACCTGTACCGGCCTCTTCGCTACTGGCGTATCAATGCCGTCGTAGGAGCGGGTTCACCCGCGAAGAGGCCGGGCCTGCTGGCCAATATTCCTGGGCATTCATCGTTGCAGCCACCACCGTATTCGCGGGTAAACCCGCTCCTACACCGGGGTGGACACACATCCCTGGTTGGACACAGGCCGTCGTAGGAGCGGGTTCACCCGCGAAGAGGCCGGGCCTGCTGGCCAATATTTCTGGGCATTCATCGTTGCAGCCACCACCGTATTCGCGGGTAAACCCGCTCCTACACCGGGGAGGACACACATCCCTGGTTGGACACAGGCCGTCGTAGGAGCGGGTTCACCCGCGAAGAGGTCGGCACAGGCAACATCGATCAGCAGTCAGTCAACGCCAGAAAGATCGCCGCCAACCGCTCCAGCCCCACCTGGTCCGCTTCGCTGAACCGCCCCACCGTCGGGCTGTCCAGATCCAGCACGCCAATCAACCTGTCGTCTTTCACCAACGGGATCACCAGCTCGCTGTTGGAGGCGCTGTCACAGGCAATGTGGCCCGGGAATGCATGTACATCCTCGACCCGCTGGGTCTGTCGCGTTGCCGCCGCGGCCCCGCACACACCTTTACTGAACGGAATACGCACACACGCCACCTGCCCCTGGAACGGGCCCAGCACCAGCTCTTCGTTGCGATTGAGGTAGAACCCTGCCCAATTCAGGTCGTCCACCTGGTTATACAGAAACGCCGAAAACTGCGCGGCGTTGGCGATGAAGTCACGCTCGTCGGCGAACAGCGCCTGCACTTGCGCCGCCAGCAGATTGTAGCCGTCGAGGCCGGCGCCACTGGCATTGAGGTCGATCATTTACTTTTGCTCCAGCAATTGCAGCCCGACCCAATAGCGGGCGAACTGATAGGCACAACGGCCATTACGGTTACCGCGGCCGGTGGCCCAGCGCACGGCGAGGATGTCGAGTTCTTCGGTGCGTTGCCACACAAGGCCCGCGGGTTGTGCCAACTGGTCAATCCAGTGCTCCACAACATTCAGGAAGTGGTCCTGAGTGAACGGATAGAACGACAGCCACAGGCCAAAACGGTCAGACAGGGCAATCTTGTCCTCCACCGCTTCGCTGGGGTGCAGCTCGCCGTCCACACGCTTCCAGTTCTCGTTGTCGCTTTCCTTCTCGGGCACCAGATGGCGGCGGTTGGAGGTGGCGTACAGCAGCACGTTGTCCGGGGCCTGCTCCAGCGAGCCGTCGAGCACGCTCTTGAGCACCCGGTAATCGCCCTCCCCGGCTTCGAACGACAGGTCGTCGCAGAACAGGATGAAACGTTGCGGCAGCTTCTGCAGCTGCTCGACCACCCGCGGCAGGTCGGCCAGGTGGTCACGTTCGATTTCGATCAGGCGCAGGCCGGCGCTGGCGTGCTCAGCCAGCAAAGCACGCACCAGCGACGACTTGCCGGTACCGCGCGAGCCCCACAGCAACGCGTGGTTGGCTGGCAGGCCGTTGATGAACTGGTGGGTGTTGCGGCCCAGTTGGTCGCGCTGTTTGTCGACGCCGATCAGATCGGTCAGACGGATGTCCAGGCTGACCTCCAGTGGCAGCAGGTAGCCGCTGCGGCCATCACGCTGCCAGCGCGCGGCCAGTGTGGTGGTCCAGTCGATGTGCGGGCGCTGTGCCGGCAACAGGGGTTCAAGACGCGCCAGTACCGATTCGGCGCGGTCCAGAAAAGCGATCAAGCGAGCGTCCATGACGACTCCTAACAATTTCAGTTTTTTGGGGGCCGCTGCGCGCCCCTTCGCGGGCTTGCCCGCTCCCACAGGGCTGCGTTCAGCCTGGGGCTAAGCTGTACCTGTGGGAGCGGGCAAGCCCGCGAAGGGGCGCAAAGCGGCCCCCGCTTGGCGATCAACTGAAATGAACAGACAGACCCACCAGCAGCCGGGGCTATTCGGCTATGCTTGCGCAGCGCAAGGAACGGGAAACCGGCTCGGGACTCATGGATATCAAGTTCACCAATCGCCTGTCATACAAGCAAGCCCGGTTGACAGTCCTGGTCGGCTTCATCCTGGGAACATTGCTCAGTCTCATCCAGATCGGCATCGATTATGCCAGCGAAGACGCGTCCATCAACCGTGAAGTGAGCGCGTTGCTGCAAATCAGCCAAAACCCGGCCTCACGCATCGCCTACAACATCGACTCGGAGCTGGCGCTGGAGCTGACCCGCGGCCTGCTGCAGTCGCCGGCCGTCATCCGCGCACGGCTGATCGACAATAACGAAACGGTACTGGCCGATGTCGAGCGGCCAAAGCTTCAGGACCGCTACCGGCCACTCAGCGACTTCCTGTTCGGCGAGCAGCGCCAGTTCAAGGAACGCCTGTACCTGACCCACATGCCAGAGGAGTACCTGGGCACCCTGTACCTGGACATCGACACCTTCGCCTTCGGCAGCCGCTTTCTCGACCGTGCCGGCATCACCCTGCTCAATGGTTTTGCCCGCAGCCTGGTGCTGACCGGCATCCTGCTGGCGCTGTTCTACATGATGCTGACCAAGCCGCTGGTGACGGTGATCGGCGCACTCAGCGGCAGCGACCCGCGCAAACCCCGGCAAACTCGCCTGGAATGCCCACACGGACACGAGCATGACGAAATCGGCGTGCTGGTGAAGGTCGCCAACCAGCAGTTCGTCAGCATGGCCACCGAGATCGAACAGCGTCGCACCGCGGAAAACCGTCTGACCCAGTATCTGAACGAGCTGGAAGACATCGTGTCGGCGCGCACCAACGAGCTCAAGGCCAGCAACAGCAGCCTGAGCCTGTCCAATCAGGAGCTGGAACAAGCCCGTAGCCGAGCGCTGGACATGGCCCAGGCACGCGCCGCCTTCCTGGCCAACATGAGCCACGAAATCCGCACCCCGCTCAACGGCATGCTCGGCATGATCGCCCTGGCACTGGACAACCCGCTGCCCAGCGAGCAACGCCAGCAACTGGCGATCGCCCATGACTCGGGCAAGGTGCTGGTAGAGCTGCTGAACGATATTCTCGATTTGTCCAAGTTCGATGCCGGCCAACTGGAACTGGAACGCATTGCGTTCGACATGGGCTCGATGGTGGAAGACACCGCCAACCTGCTGTCGCAGAACACCGCGCAAAGCGTGGAGCTGACCTGCCTGATCGCCAGCGACTTCCCCAGCAGCGTGCTCGGCGACCCCACGCGTGTGCGGCAGATCGTCAGCAACCTGCTGTCCAACGCGCTGAAGTTCACCCGCTTTGGCCGCGTCGATGTGCGCTTGGTGGCCATTGTCGGCGGTGTGCGTCTGGAGGTACGGGATACCGGCATCGGCATCCCCGAAGACGCCCAGGCGCGCATCTTCCAGCCCTTCACCCAGGCCGGTGCCGGCATCACCCGCCAGTACGGTGGTACCGGCCTGGGCCTGGCGCTGACGCGCAACCTGTGCAAGGCCATGCAGGGCCACCTGCACATTCGCTCCGAGCCAGGCTTTGGCAGCTGTTTTACCGCCGAGTTGCCGTTGACCGTGCACACCGAAGCCATCCCGCCGGCGCCCTTGCATGGCCGCGTGGCAGCACTGAGCGCAGCCGGCAGCGGGCTCAGTGAACTGTTGCAGCACTTGCTGCCCGCCTGGGGCCTGACCTACCAGCGCCATGACAGTTGCGCCACGCTGGATGCCGGAGCGATCGACCTGTTGATCACCGACGACGTCGAGCACCTGTTCGAGCTGCGCCCGGCATTGAATACCCCGATTCTGCTGGTGACTGCCTACGGCAACTTCCTGCCCAACGAGCAGTCCTTGACCTTGGCCCCGCTGCACCAGTTGGCCCGGCCATTGGCACGCAACGCCCTGTACCAGACCCTGCGCCGCACCTTGCGAGGCCATGAGCCCGAACACCCGCTGGCCATCCCGTCCATTCCCCAGGAGCAAGGCCGTGCGAGGATTCTGCTGGTAGAGGACAACCCGGTGAACCAGCTGGTGGCCAAGGGCATGCTGGCCAAGCTCGGCTGCCAGGTGCAACTGGCCACCCAGGGCGCGGAGGCCCTTGAGCTGCTGGAGCGCGAGGAATTCGACCTGGTGCTGATGGACTGCAACATGCCGGTGATGGACGGCTACGAGGCCAGCCGGCGTATCCGCCAAAGCGGCCGCTGGCCCGCGTTGCCAATCGTCGCCCTCACTGCCAACGCGATGCCCGAAGAGCGCGAACGCTGCCGGGCGGCGGGCATGAACGACTACCTGGCCAAGCCATTCCGCCGCGAAGAGCTACTGGCCCTGGTCGACCACTGGGTACCCTTCAGCGGCTGAGCAAACGCTCGATGTCCGCCTCCAGGGCCTGTGGCTTGGTGGTGGGGGCATAGCGCTTGACCTGGCCACTGGCCGGGTCGACCAGAAACTTGGTGAAGTTCCATTTGATCTTCTGGCTACCCAGAATGCCCGGGCCGCGCCGCTTGAGTTCGACGAACAGAGGGTGAGCGCCCGGGCCGTTGACCTCGACCTTGCGAAACAGCGGGAAAGTCACGCCGAAATTACGCTCGCAGAACTGCGCAATTTCCCGCGCATCGCCAGGTTCCTGCTTGCCGAACTGGTTGCACGGAAAGCCCAGTACCACCAGGCCACGGTCGCGGTAGGCCTGCCACAGTTGCTCCAGGCCCTTGTACTGTGGGGTAAAACCGCACTGGCTGGCAGTATTGACCACCAACAGCACCTTGCCCGGGAAGTCGCCGAGCGTCTTGTGCTCGCCGCCAAGGGTCACGCAGGGTATGTTCAGCATCGTTGCAGCCATGATCGGGCTCCGGTCAGTCGCGCGGACGAAGGTCGATGCACACCGAGTTGATGCAGTAGCGCAGACCGGTCGGTGGTGGGCCGTCAGGGAACACATGCCCCAGGTGCGCATCGCAACGGGCGCAGGTGACTTCGGTGCGAATCATGCCGTGGGATGTGTCGCGGATCTCGATCATCGCACTGTCCTCGATCGGCGCGTAGAAGCTCGGCCAGCCGCAGCCGGCGTCGAACTTGGTCTGCGCATCGAACAGCGCCAGGCCGCAGCAGATGCAATGGTAGATGCCATCGCGGCGCTCGCTGTTGTACTTGCCGCTGAATGGCCGCTCGGTGCCCTTGAGGCGGCATACCTGGTACTGCTCGGGGTCGAGCATCGACCGCCATTCGTCCAGGGTTCTTTCGATCTTTTTCATGTAGGGACCTCGGCAGGCTGAATTTCACCCCACACCGTCTTTTCCGGGGCGCGGGTGGCACGTATATTAGTCGGCTTCGTGTGCCAGGCGTTCAGTCTGGCACCCGCTTCCTGCCCTTTCAAACCTTTCGGCGGGGCGTAGCGCGTTTTCTCAATCGGGATCCCATCATGCAGTTCAGCAAATCGAACAAGCTCGCCAATGTCTGCTACGACATTCGCGGCCCAGTGCTCAAGCACGCCAAACGCCTGGAGGAGGAAGGCCACCGCATCCTCAAGCTGAACATCGGCAACCCGGCGCCGTTTGGCTTCGAGGCGCCTGATGAAATCCTGCAGGATGTGATCCGCAACCTGCCTACCGCCCAGGGCTACAGCGACTCCAAAGGCCTGTTCAGCGCCCGCAAGGCGGTAATGCAGTACTGCCAGCAGAAGGAAATCGAAGGCGTCACCATCGAGGACATCTACCTGGGTAATGGTGTGTCCGAGCTGATCGTCATGTCGATGCAGGCGCTGCTCAACAACGGCGACGAAGTGCTGATCCCGGCCCCCGACTACCCGCTGTGGACAGCCGCCGTGAGCCTGGCCGGCGGCAAGCCGGTGCACTACCTGTGCGACGAGCAGGCCGACTGGTTCCCTGACCTCGAGGACATCAAGGCCAAGATCACCCCGAACACCAAGGCGCTGGTGATCATCAACCCGAACAACCCGACCGGCGCCGTCTACTCCAAAGAACTGCTGCTGGGCATGCTGGAACTCGCCCGCCAACACAACCTGGTGGTGTTCTCCGACGAGATCTACGACAAGATCCTGTACGACGAAGCCGTGCACATCAGCACCGCCTCGCTGGCCCCGGACCTGCTGTGCCTGACCTTCAACGGCTTGTCCAAGTCGTACCGGGTGGCGGGTTTCCGTTCCGGCTGGCTGATCATCTCCGGGCCCAAGCACCACGCACACAGCTACATCGAAGGCATCGACATGCTGGCCAACATGCGCCTGTGCGCCAACGTGCCGGCCCAGCACGCCATCCAGACCGCGCTGGGCGGCTACCAGAGCATCAACGACCTGGTGCTACCGCCGGGCCGCCTGCTGGAGCAGCGCAACCGCACCTACGAACTGCTCAACGATATCCCCGGTGTCAGCTGCGTGAAGCCGATGGGGGCGCTGTATGCGTTCCCGCGGATCGACCCGAAGGTTTGCCCGATCCTCAACGACGAGAAGTTCGCCCTTGACCTCCTGCTGTCGGAGAAGCTGCTGATCGTACAAGGGACGGCGTTCAACTGGCCGTGGCCGGACCACTTCCGCGTGGTGACCTTGCCACGGGTGGATGACCTGGAAGCGGCAATTGGCCGGATCGGCAATTTCCTTAAGGGTTATTCGCAGTAGGGTTCGACGGGGGGCGACGAGAGTTTCGACGAGGGGTTCGACGAAAGGTTGATGGTGGGGCGTAGATCGAGCGCCGCCCGCGCGGCGCTTCGCGGGTAAACCCGCTCCTACGTTTGTTTCGGGCCAGTCCATCCTGTGCCAGGCGCGCGCGATCGCCTTGTTTGTACGACGCGATATCGAGCCATGCGCC
>NZ_JBTRAR010000028.1:0-87526 GCF_054611535.1 Pseudomonas sp. VEM90
CAGTGGAAGACAGGGAATCGTGTTTCGAACTATGCTTTTTCATGGTCTCGCCCTCGCTGCCGTTGGCTTCTTCGAACACCACCGTGGCACTGTGATGCCTCGGCGGGGGCGAGTCCATCGATTACACTGGAGGTTGGGCACAGGCCGTCGTAGGAGCGGGTTCACCCGCGAAGAGGCCGGGCCTGCTGGCCAATTTCCACCCGCCGTTCACCGTTGCCGCCGCTACCGTATTCGCGGGTAAACCCGCTCCTACACTGGAGGTTAGGCACAGGCCGTCGTAGGAGCGGGTTCACCCGCGAAGAGGCCGGGCCTGCTGGCCAATTTCCACCCGCCGTTCACCGTTGCCGCCGCTACCGTATTCGCGGGTAAACCCGCTCCTACACACGCATCTGTGGTTCGGGGCAGGCCGTTGTACGGTTTACCCGCAATGAGGCCAGCACCGACAGCACACACATGAAAACGGGGCCTTTCGGCCCCGTCGTGCATTACAGGTAGTAAGCCTTCAGCGGCGGGAAACCGTTGAATTCCACTGCGCTGTAGCTGGTGGTGTAGGCGCCGGTCGACAGCCAGTACAGGCGGTCACCGATGGCCAGGTTCAGCGGCAGCCCGTACTTGTAGTTCTCGTACATGATGTCGGCACTGTCGCAGGTCGGGCCGGCGATGACCACTTCTTCGGCTTCGCCTTTCTTCTCGGTCCAGATCGGGAACTTGATGGCTTCGTCCATGGTTTCGATCAGGCCGGAGAACTTGCCTACGTCGGTGTAGATCCAGCGCTCGACGGCGGTACGCGACTTGCGTGCGACCAGCACCACTTCGCTGACCAGGATGCCGGCGTTGGCGATCAGCGAACGGCCAGGCTCGAGGATGATTTCCGGCAGTTCGTCACCGAAGTCTTCCTTGAGGAAGCGGATGATTTCTTCGGCGTAGGTTTCCAGGCTGTTGGTACGGGTGATGTAGTTGGCCGGGAAGCCACCACCCATGTTGATCAGCTTCAGTTCGATGCCGTCTTCTTCTTTCAGGCGTTCGAAGATTACCTTGACCTTGGCGATGGCGGCGTCCCACACGCTGATGTCGCGTTGCTGCGAACCCACGTGGAAGGAGATGCCATAAGGCACCAGGCCCAGATCGCGGGCGAGGATCAGCAGGTCCATGGCCATGTCGGTCTGGCAGCCGAACTTGCGGGACAGTGGCCAGTCGGCAGTGGTGGAGCCTTCAGTCAGAATGCGTACATACACTTTCGAGCCCGGTGCGGCCTTGGCGATGTTGCGCAGGTCGGCTTCCGAGTCGGTGGCGTACAGGCGCACGCCCTTCTCGTAGAAGTAGCGGATGTCCTTGGACTTCTTGATGGTGTTGCCGTAGCTGATACGGTCGGCGCTGACACCGCGGCCCAGTACTTTGTCCAGCTCGTAGATCGAGGCGATGTCGAAGCTCGAACCTTTCTCTTTGAGCAGGTCGATGATTTCCACGGCCGGGTTGGCCTTGACCGCGTAGTAGACCTTGGCGAATTCGAAACCGGCGCGCAGGTCGTCATACGCCTGGCTGATCATCTGGGTGTCGATGAGTACGAACGGGGTTTCCTGCTTGTCAGCGAACGCCTTCATTTTCTGGAAGGTTTCACGCGCGAAATAGTCTTCGACCTGGATCGACATGCTCAGGGACTCCATGGGCAAACTGAAAGATTAAGTGGCTGCAAACTGAACGTCCTCCGTATCCCCACTTTGGTTCGCCTACTCAGTACTTGAGCCGGATGGATCGTTTCCAGCATGGACGTTCGGCGCGCACTTTAGGGCGTGAAGAATGCAGAATCAACAGGCAATCCGGGCGTGATCGACGTGGATCGACGACCAGCCATTTGAATAACCGACTCGTGTGACCGGCTGATGTTCCCTGCGATCTTTCAAGCGTAAAAAATTGTGGAATGGAGCGTGTTGGGCCCTTTGCGGTCAAGCCCGCTCCTACAGGGGATACGCGTTCCATGTGGGAGCGGGCTTGCCCGCGAAAGGGCCGGAGGTGTTCATATTTATGGCCACATTTTCCTGGTACCCCCGTACAGGAAATCGCCCATAAATTTTTTGTTACCGACTGGCGGATTTGCTGCTTTTGATGAGAAACATTACTATTCGCACCCTTATCTGCCTCCCCGATGACCCCCGACCGTGTCCGGACACAAAGGCTTCCTCGACCACTACCATGAGCTGATCGGCACCTGGACGCGCAAGCTGCGCAGTCGTCAGCAGGCCGAGGACCTCACCCATGATGCCTTTGTCCGGGTACTGGAAACCCCGCGCGAGCAGGTTGAGCAGCCACGCGCCTACCTGCATCAGGCTGCGCGCAACATCGCTGTGGATGGCTTCCGTCGCGAGGACCGCCGCCAGGCGCTGGAGCGGGAAGCCTTCGAAGAAGGCGCAACCGGCAGTGGCGACCCGGAAGCCTACGTGCATGCCCTGGAGCTGGCCGACAGCGTCGAGCGGGCCCTGGCCGAGCTGCCACTCAACTGTCGGCAGGTGTTCATCTGGCAGAAGCTCGAAGGCCTGACCCAGGCCGAGATTGCCGAGCGCATGGGGTTGAGCAAGAACATGGTCGAAAAGTATATGATCCGCACGCTCCGGCACCTGCGTGAGCACCTGGATGTGTCGGCATGAAGAGTCAGGAGATCTTTTCGATGGAACAGCACGGTACCGATGCCGTCCGCGAGCAGGCGGCCGCATGGTTCGCCCGCGTGCAGGACGCACCTCGGGATGCCGGGCTGCACAAACAGTTGCGTGCCTGGCTGGCGAGCGACGAGCACCACCGGGAAGAATACGAGCATCTCTGCCGCGTGTGGCAGGCCGCCGACTTCATTCCACGCCAGCGCCTGGAGGCGCTGTGCCAGCCAGACCCGGTACAGCAGCTGCCACGACGGCGTTTCATGCGCCAGGCGTTGGCCGCCAGTGTCGCGGCAGTGGCGCTGGCCCTGGGCTGGGGTGGCTGGCACTACCTGCAACTGAACCATCAGGGCAGCCTGCAGACGGCCTTCAATGAGCGCCGTCAGGTCGAACTGCCGGATGGCTCGCATCTCGAGCTCAATGGCAGCACGCA
Source organism: Pseudomonas sp. VEM90 (assembly GCF_054611535.1). NCBI lineage: Bacteria > Pseudomonadati > Pseudomonadota > Gammaproteobacteria > Pseudomonadales > Pseudomonadaceae > Pseudomonas > Pseudomonas sp. VEM90. The sequence continues at coordinate 3,079 of NZ_JBTRAR010000028.1, forward strand.
GTTGCAGGTGGAGTTCAGCGCCGGCCAGCGGCACGTGCGCCTGAACGCCGGTGAAGTGATGTTCAGCGTCGCCCATGACAGTAACCGGCCGTTTGTGGTCGACACTGCCCAGGGCAGTGTGATCGTCACAGGTACCCGCTTTGACGTACGCCTGGACCCAGCCAGCACCCGTGTGGCGGTGGAACAGGGGTCGGTGCGGGTGCAGGGCAAGGGCGCCTCGCTGGCGCAACTGACGGCCGGGCAGGGGTCGCATATAGATGCACAGGGCCTGGTCGCCGCACCCTATGCGGTCAATATCGGCGCCATGACCGCATGGCGTCAGGGGAAACTGGTGTTCGACAATGCAATCCTCGCCGAAGTAGTGGCCGAAGCTTCTCGCTACCGTAGCCAGCCATTGCGGGTCGCCCCTGGTAAAGTCGCCCGGCTGCGCCTGTCAGGCACCTTCAGCACCAACGACCCAGACGCTCTGCTGCGGGCCTTGCCGAGCATCCTGCCGGTGGCCATCAAGGCCCATGAAGACGGCTCCAGCGAAATAATCGCCAAATAGATTCAGGTTTTTTTTCACTCGTTCGTCTTCCTCGCCAGCTGCAACTGCCAAGCATTTCCATTTGCACGCGGTTGGCGTTTATTCCGCATTCCAGGATGTTTCGACGACGTGAACAACAACAAATCCCTCCCACGCTTTCGCGCCCTGGCGCTGGCCCTGGCGGTCAGCACTGTGGCCGTTGACAGCCAGGCCGCCGAGGCCGGTAATACCCTCCAGATCCAGGCTCAGCCGTTGGGTTCGGCGCTGAACCAGCTCGGCCAGCAGACCAGCCTGCAGCTGTTTTTCAGCCCCGAGCTGGTCGCCGGTAAACAGGCCCCGGCGGTATCGGGCAACCTGACGCCGGTGCAGGCGCTGCAACAGCTGCTGCAAGGCAGCGGGCTCACCTTCGAGATGTCCCGGGACACCGTTGTGGTGAAGCCTCTGCCGACTACCCTTGACCTGGGTAGCGGCAGCCTGGAGCTGGCACCCACCGATATCAAGGTGGTCGGTGACTGGCTGGGGGATGCCCAGCAGAGCGTGGTACAGAACCACCCCGGGGCACGCACCGTGGTGCGCCGCGAGGCAATGGTGGAAAAGGGTGCAATGAATGTGCGCGACGTGCTGCGTGGCATCCCCGGCGTGCAAGTACAGGACTCCAACGGAACCGGTGGCAGCGACCTGTCGCTGAACGTGGGCGTGCGTGGCCTTACTTCGCGCCTGTCGCCGCGCTCCACGGTACTGATCGATGGTATCCCGGCCGCCTTCGCGCCGTATGGCCAGCCACAGCTGTCAATGGCACCGATTTCCTCTGGCAACCTCGACAGCATCGACGTCGTGCGCGGTGCCGGTTCGGTGCGCTACGGCCCGCAGAACGTGGGCGGGGTGATCAACTTCGTAACCCGGGCGATTCCGCAAAAGGCCTCGGCAGAGCTGTCCACCACCTTGGAAACCTCCCGGCACGGTGGCTGGAAACACACCGAGTCAGCGTTCGTCGGCGGGACGGCCGACAATGGCATGGGCGTGGCGCTGTTGTACACCGGGGTGAATGGCAACGGTTACCGTGAAAGCAACAACGGCAACGACATCGACGACGTTATCCTCAAGACGCATTGGGCGCCAACCGATGTCGATGAGTTCTGGCTCAACTTCCATTATTACGATGGCCGTGCCGACATGCCGGGTGGCCTGACCCAGGCCCAATACGACAGCAACCCGTACCAGTCGCTGCGCGATTACGACTACTTCGCGGGCCGGCGCAAGGATGTGTCGTTCAAATGGCAGCGGCAGCTCGACGATGCCACCCAGTTCGAAGTGCTGACTTACTACACCGACAGTTTCCGCGGCAGCACCATTGCCTCGCGGGACATGAAGACGTTGTCGTCGTACCCGCGCAACTACCACACCTTTGCCATCGAACCCCGTGTTTCGCGCATCTTCTTTGCCGGCCCAACCACCCAGGAAGTCAGTGTCGGTTACCGTTACCTGAAGGAAGCGATGCGCGAACAGACGACTCGGCTGGCGCTGATCGACAACGTGCCGACGGTGACCCCGACTTCTGACGGCCACGTGTTCCAGGACCGCAGCGGCGGTACTGAAGCCAGCGCCTACTACATCGACGACAAGATCGACGTGGGCAACTGGACCATCACCCCTGGCGTGCGCTTCGAGCACATCAATACCGACTGGCGCGACCGCCCGGTACTGGACGCCAACAACCGCCCGGTAGCCGAGAAGAAGCGCAGCATCACCAGCAACGAGCCTTTGCCGGCACTGAGCGTGATGTACCACGTTTCCGATGCCTGGAAGGTGTTCGCCAACTACGAGACTTCGTTCGGTAGCCTGCAGTACTTCCAGCTGGGCCAGGGCGGTTCTGGCAACAGTACGGCCAATGGCCTGGAGCCGGAGAAGGCCAAGACCTACGAAATCGGTACCCGTTATGACAATGGTGGCTTTGCCGGTGAGCTGACGGCGTTCTACATCGACTTCGATGATGAGCTGCAGTACATCAGCAACGACGTGGGCTGGACCAACCTGGGGGCGACCAGGCACCAGGGTGTCGAGGCCTCGGTGCGCTATGACCTGGCCGGGCTGGACCCGCGCCTGGACGGGCTGTCGGTGAGCGGTGGCTACACCTATACCCGCGCAACCTATGAAGGGGATATCCCGGGATTCAAGGGCCGTGACCTGCCGTTCTATTCACGCCAGGTGGCCACTGCCGGGGTGCGTTACGCGGTCAACCACTGGACCTGGAACCTGGATGCCTACGCCCAATCCAGGCAGCGCGCACCCGGCACCGGAATCAATGCCGATGGCAGTTTCAATGGCGACTACATCACCGAGCCGAGTGCTGACGGGCGGTATGGCGATATTCCGGGCTACGTGACCTGGCATGCCCGTGGCGGTTATGAATTCGGGCCGCAGTTGTCCAACCTGAAGCTGGCGGCGGGGGTGAAGAACCTGTTTGACAAGCAGTATTTCACCCGCTCCAGTGACAACAATGCCGGCCTCTATGTGGGTGAACCACGGACCTTCTATGTGCAGGCCAGTGTAGGGTTTTGATCCGAGGCTGCCAGGCCGCTTTGCAGCCCTTCGCGGGTACCGAGAGCCTCCAGGCCTTCGAGGTTTGGGGGTAGGAGCGGGTTCACCCGCGAAAGGGCCGGGCCTGCTGGCCAATTTCACCAGCCGCTCACCGTTGCCGCCGCTACCGTATTCGCGGGTGAACCTGCTCCTACACATTGATCGGTGGTGGACACACATCGGTGATTGGGCGCAGGCCGTCGTAGGAGCGGGTTCACCCGCGAAAGGGCCGGGCCTGCTGGCCAATTTCACCAGCCGCTCACCGTTGCCGCCGCTACCGCATTCGCGGGTGAACCCGCTCCTACACATGATCGGTGGTGGACACACATCGGTGGTTGGGCGCAGGCCGCTGTAGGTTTACCCGCGAAGGAGCGCAAAGCGCCCCCGACGTTTACGAAGCAACGGCCTCAGCTGGCGAAACGATACTGGTCTTCGCCCCCCGCGATCGCCCTGAGCTCAGGTACGCCGCAATCGACTCCTGCGTCACCTCGCCCAAGAACACCTGCTCGGCATCCAGCACCGGCAACCATGCCCGGTTGAACTCGTACATGCGCGACAACAGGATGCGCAAATGCTCATCGTGCGCCGCCGTGGCATTGAACGGTCGCAGGAAATCGCCACACGTCCCTTGCTGGCGGTGCATGTCGCGTCGGCGCACATAGCCCAGCGCCTTGTTCTGTGCATCGGTCACCACCACGTAGCGGCGGTCGTGCTCGTCGAGCAGCTCCAGCGCATCGCTCACAGGCGTTTGCGGGCTCACCGATGGCGCGTTGTCTGCGGCATCCTCGGCACGCACCAGCAGCAGGCGTTTGAGCGTGCTGTCCTGGCCCACGAAGTTGCTGACGAAATCATCCGCCGGATGGGCTAGCAAGGTGTCCGGATGGTCCAGTTGCAACAGCTTGCCGGCACGGAAGATGGCAATCTTGTCGCCCAGTTTGATCGCTTCGTCGATGTCGTGGCTGACCATGATCACCGTCTTGTTCAGCGCCCGCTGCATTTCGAAGAACTCGTTCTGGATCATCTCGCGGTTGATCGGGTCGACCGCGCCGAACGGTTCGTCCATCAACAGCACGGGTGCATCTGCTGCCAGGGCACGAATCACGCCGATACGCTGTTGCTGGCCGCCGGACAGCTCGCGCGGGTAGCGTTGCAGGTACTGCTTGGGTTCGAGCTTGATCATGTGCATCAGCTCGCGAGCACGCTCGTGGCATTTCTGCTTGTCCCAGCCAAGCAGGCGTGGGACCACGGTGATGTTCTCTTCGATGGTCATGTTGGGGAACAAACCGATCTGCTGGATCACATAGCCGATGTGCCGGCGCAGGGTGACTTCGTCCAGCCCGGTGGTGTCTTCGCCATCGATGAACACCTGGCCCGAGGTGGGCGTGATCAGGCGGTTGATCATTTTCAGCGTGGTGCTCTTGCCGCAGCCCGACGGGCCGAGGAACACGCAGATTTCCCCTTCGTTGACAGTGAGGCTTACCGAGTCGACGGCTTTGACGTCCTTGCCGTTGACGTTGAAGGTTTTGCTGAGGTTCTTCAGTTCGATCATGAGCGCAGTCCTTCTGGAGTCAGGGCACGTTGCAGGGTTTGCAGCAGCAGGTCGGCGATGATTGCCAGCAGGCTCACCAGCAAGGCGCCGATCAGCAGCATCGACATGTCGCTGCGGCTGATGGAGGTGAGGATGAGCACACCCAGGCCGCCGGCGCCGATGGTGGCAGCAATGGTCATGACACCGATGTTCATGACCACGGCGGTGCGTACACCGGCGAGGATGACCGGTACGGCGATGGGCAGTTCGACCATGCGCAGGCGCTGGCCGAAGGTCATGCCTATACCGCGTGCGGCTTCACGGATGCCGGGCTCGACATTGGTCAGGGCCAGGTAGGTGTTGCGCAGGATCGGCAGCAGCGAGTACAGGAACACCGCAGTGATCGCTGGCAACGGCCCCAGGCCCTGGCCGAACTTGGAGTAGAACGGCAACAGCAGGCCGAACAGGGCAATCGAGGGGATGGTCAGCAGCACTGTGGCGCTGGCCTGCAGCGGGCCTGCGAGGGCCGGAAAACGAGTCATCAGGATGCCCAGCGGCACCCCGACCAGAATCGCCAGGCCCACGGCAACGCCGACCAGCATGATGTGCTGCCAGGTCAGGTGCAGCACCTGGGCCCAGTCCAGGTGGCTGAAGGTATCGATCAGGTTCATGGCTGGCCCTCGCTGTTCAGTGGGTGCTTGCGCAGAAAGTCCGCGGCCACGGCAGTGGGGTTCTGGTGCTCGACATCGACCTTGGCGTTGAGCTGGCGCATGGTTTGGTCATCCAGTTGCTCGGCCAGCGGCTTGAGCAGGCCAGCCAGTTGCGGGTTGGCGTCGAGCGTGGCTTTGCGCACCACCGGCGCGGCGGTGTAGTCGGGGAAGTAGTGTTTGTCGTCTTCCAGCAGCTTGAGGTTGAAAGCGTCCAGGCGGCCGTCGGTGGTATACACCAGGCCGGCGAACACCTGATTGTTGCGCATGGCGGTGTACACCAACCCAGCGTCCATCTGGCGGATGTTGCGCCGGCCCAGTGGCAGGCCATACATTTCGCGCAGGCCTACCAGGCCGTCGGGGCGGTTGGCGAACTCGGTATCCAGGGCCACCAGGTGATTATGCTTGCTCTCGTCGCGCAGCACCTGGTTGAGGTCGCTGATCGAGTTGAGCTGCGGGTAGGCCTCGGCGACCTGCTTCGGCAAGCCGAGGGCATAGGTGTTGCTGAATTTCGACGGGGTCAGCCAGATCAGGTCTTTTTTGGCATCCAGCTCCTTGACCTTGGCGTAGGTTGCCTCGGCGCTGGGCATACGCTCTTCGATGTGGTTGTACGACACCAGCGACACACCGGTGTATTCCCACATCAGGTCGAGCTGGCCGGTTTCCTGGGCCTGGCGTGCGAGGTTGCTGCCAAGCCCGCCGATGACACGCACATCGAAGCCGTTGGCGCGCAGGTATTGCGCGGTGATTTCGGCGAGCACGGTCTGTTCGGTGAACACCCGCGCGCCGATGCGGATCAGCGGTTTTTCAGCTGCCTTGGCAAATCCTGCGAACAGCAAGGCCGCGCCCAGTAGCAAGGCGATTCTCTTCTTCATACGTTTCCTATCCTTATTGGACCAGGCCGCGTTCCAGCCAGCGCTTGCTGGAGAAACTCACCGCCGCATCCAGCACCAGTGCCAGCAGCGCGGTGCAGGCGGCACCCAGCAGCAGTTGTGGCTGGTTGTTCAGGGCGATGCCGGGGAAGATCAGGCTACCCAGGCTGTTGGCGCCGATCAGGAACGCCAGCGGTGCGGTACCCACATTCAGTGCCAGGGCCACGCGTACGCCGCCGACGATGATCGGCACGGCGTTGGGCAGCTCCACCTGCCAGAGTTGCTGGCGCGGGGTCATGCCAATGCCGGTGGCGGCTTCCTTGAGCGAAGCAGGGACGTTTTTCAGGCCTTCGTAGGTGTTGCGCACAATGGGCAGGAGGGAGGCGAGGAATAGCGCGAAGATCGCAGGCCCGGCTCCGATGCCCAGGATACTGAGGGCGATGGCCAGAACGGCCAGGGGGGGGATGGTGTTGCCAACGTTGAAGAACTGCATGAAGCGCTCGGCTTTGTCGACCCGGTGCGGTCGACTTAACGCAATGCCGGCGGGGATGCCCACGGCCAGCGCCGCCGCCATCGAAGCCAGCACCAATACCAGGTGCGCTTGCAGGTAGAACCCAAGATCGTCGCGATAACGCGCGATCGTGTCGATGCCGATCCAGTGGACCAGCAGGGCCAGGATGACGAGCACGGCGGCCCATCCCAACAGCCCCGAACCGTAGCGTTTTGCCACAGGTGGACTCCTTGTGTAGTCGGCGAGCACACTTCTTGGTTGCCGGCCAATTCTGGCGGCGGGTGGTGTGTTCGCGAGTAGCAGCGTGATGCAAGCCGAGGGCTGCGATCAGGCCATGAGCCGAACCCCGTCGGGCCCGAAAATGCTGATGAAACCAGTCCCCAATCGAAGCGGTTTGCAGGGGAGTGGACGTCTCCATGGGTGTCAAGGTTCCCATTTGAGGCAGCATTTGGCCAGCGTTAATCACTGGGTGGCAGGATTTTTGGCGAGAAAAAACAGCGACTTAATGTGCTGCAGGCGTTGAAATAACTGCGCTTTGGTCATTTGTCGTGATAAAGCGATTGCCTGTTGGATTTCTTTTGTCTATGCCGACCTCTTCGCGGGTAAACCCGCTCCTACACAGACTGCACCGCATTCGAATCCTGTGTCGTACCTGTGGGAGCGGGTTTACCCGCGAAGAGGCCGGCACAGGCGCCATTCATTCGGCAGATTTTGGTCCAGGCCCAACTTCAGGTATGATACTGCCCCTTTCAAATCCCCCAGTCAGGCGATTTCCCATGACCAACCAGGCCGCCGAAGTCGCGAAGCGCCGCACTTTCGCAATCATTTCCCACCCCGACGCCGGTAAGACCACCATCACCGAGAAGCTGCTGCTGATGGGCAAGGCCATTGCCGTCGCCGGTACCGTGAAGTCGCGCAAGTCCGACCGCCACGCCACCTCCGACTGGATGGAAATGGAGAAGCAGCGCGGCATCTCCATCACCACCTCGGTGATGCAGTTCCCGTATCGCGAGCACATGATCAACCTGCTCGACACCCCGGGCCACGAAGACTTCTCCGAAGACACCTACCGCACCCTGACTGCGGTGGACTCGGCGCTGATGGTGCTCGACGGCGGTAAAGGTGTAGAGCCGCGGACCATCGCCCTGATGGACGTGTGCCGGCTGCGCGACACGCCAATCGTCAGCTTCATCAACAAACTCGACCGTGACATCCGCGACCCGATCGAACTGCTCGACGAGATCGAAGCCGTTCTGAAGATCAAGGCCGCGCCAATCACCTGGCCAATCGGTTGCTACCGTGACTTCAAGGGTGTGTACCACCTCACTGGCGACTACATCATCGTCTACACCCCGGGCCACGGCCACGAGCGCACCGAAGCCAAGATCATCCAGAAACTGGACTCGGACGAAGCCCGCGCACACCTGGGCGACCAGTACGACGCGTTCGTCGAGCAACTGGAGCTGGTGCAGGGCGCCTGCCACGAGTTCAATCAGGAAGAGTTCATCAACGGTCAGTTGACCCCGGTATTCTTCGGTACTGCGCTGGGCAACTTCGGTGTCGACCACGTGCTCGACGCCGTGGTCGACTGGGCGCCGCGTCCGCTTGGCCGTGTGGCCAACGAGCGTACCGTGGAGCCTGTGGAAGAGAAGTTCACCGGCTTCGTGTTCAAGATCCAGGCGAACATGGACCCGAAACACCGCGACCGTATCGCCTTCATGCGCATCTGCTCGGGCAAGTACGAGAAAGGCATGAAAATGCGCCATGTGCGCTTGAACAAAGACCTGCGTATCGGCGATGCGCTGACGTTCTTCTCCTCCGAGCGTGAGCAGCTGGAAGAGGCCTTTGCCGGTGACATCATCGGCCTGCACAACCACGGCACCATCCAGATCGGCGACACCTTCACCGAAGGTGAGGCGCTGGGCTTCACCGGTATTCCGCACTTCGCGCCGGAGCTGTTCCGCCGCGTACGCCTGAAAGACCCGCTGAAATCCAAGCAACTGCGTCAAGGCCTGCAGCAGCTGGCCGAAGAAGGTGCTACTCAGGTGTTCTTCCCTGAGCGCAGCAACGACATCATCCTGGGTGCGGTCGGTGTGCTGCAGTTCGACGTGGTCGCCAGCCGGCTGAAGGAAGAGTACAAGGTCGAGTGCGCCTACGAGCCTATCACCGTCTGGTCCGCGCGCTGGATCAGCTGCGATGACAAGAAGAAGCTCGAGGAATTCCAGACCAAGGCCATGGAGAACCTGGCCATCGACGGCGGCGGTCACCTGACCTACCTGGCGCCGACCCGGGTCAACCTGGCGCTGATGGAAGAGCGCTGGCCGGATATCAAGTTCCGCGCTACCCGCGAGCACCATTAAGGCTTGAAATCGGGGCTGCTTTGCAGCCCTTCGCGGGCACGCCCGCTCCCACAGGGAATCACCAAACCTGGAGGTCATGTGATACCTGTGGGAGCGGGCGTGCCCGCGAAGGGCCGCTAGGCGGCCCCATTTCAATTTCCGGCTTTGATACTGGTCCAGATTCGCGTACGAATACGGTCGATCTTCGCCGGCATCGCCTCCAGCGCATACAGCTTGCCCATCACCTCGTCGCTCGGGTAAATCATCGTATTACCCTTCATCGCCGGGTCCACCAGCCCGTCTGCCTTGAGGTTGCCGTTCGCGTATTGCACATGGTTGCTGATGTTGGCCATCACTTCCGGCTGCAGCAGGTAGTTCATGTAGGCATATCCGGCCTTTTCATCCGGCGCATCGACGGGCATGGCGACCATGTCGAACCACATCGGCGCACCCTCCTTGGGTATCGAATAGCCCACCTTCACGCCATTGTTCGCCTCATCGGCGCGGTTCTTCGCCTGAAGCACATCCCCTGAGAACCCCACCACTACGCAGATATCGCCGTTGGCCAGGTCGCCCGTGTACTTGGACGAGTGGAAATAGCTGATGTACGGCCGCACCTTCATCAGCAGTTCCTTGGCCTTCTCGTAGTCCTTGGGGTCTTGGCTGTGATGGGGCAAACCCAGGTAGTGCAGGGCGATCGGCAGCAGTTCGGGGCCATTGTCCAGCACCGCGACCCCACAGCTTTTCAGCTTGCTCATGTACTCGGGCTTGAAGATCAGGTCCCAGGAGTCCACCGGCGCGTTGTCGCCGAGCACCGCCTTGACCTTGTCGATGTTGTAGCCAATGCCGGTACTGCCCCACAGGTACGGGAAACCGTACTGGTTGCCCGGGTCGTTCACCTCCAGCGCCTTGAGCAGCACCGGGTTGAGGTTGTGCCAGTTGGGCAGCTGGGACTTGTCCAAGCGCTTCAAGGCCTTGCCTTGAATCTGCCGGGCCATGAAGTGGTTGGAGGGGAACACCACGTCGTAGCCGGAATTGCCGGTCATCAACTTGCCATCAAGGGTTTCATTGCTGTCGTACACGTCATAGGTCGGCACGATGCCGCTGGCTTGCTGGAAGTTCTTCAACGTATCGGGGGCCACGTAGCTGGACCAGTTGTAGATCTTCACCGTTTCAGCGGCGCTGGCCACGCTGGCGGCCAGCATCAGAGGGGCGAGGAGGAAGGTGCGCATGTCGGGTTTACCTTGCTTTGTCTGTTGTTATCGAAGGCAGGCGATCAGCGGATCAGAAAACAAGCACGTAGGTCTTGCGCACGGTCTCCTGGATGTCCCAGGTGCCGGTGCTGTTGGCCGGTAGCATCAATGCGTCTCCGGCTTCTATGACCAGGGGCTCGCCACCGTCGGGGGTGAACGTGCAGCGGCCCTTGATGAAATGGCAGAACTCCTGTTGCACGATCTGCCGCCGCCAGCGCCCTGGGGTGCATTCCCAGATGCCGGTTTCGACGCCATCGCTGCGCTCCACGCAGGTGACTGACGTGACTGCCACGGGGTCGCCGAGCGGTACCGCGACCGGGTTGGAGCTGTCGAGCACAGCAAATTCGGTGTTCTTGAACTGGGTGATGCTCATGACCGGTGGATCCTGTACGAGTGATAAGGGAAGTCAGTGCATGAAGCCTTCCATGAAGTCCGCAAGCGATATGGCCAGGCGCCGCCTCCACGGCGCGCTGGCGGGGTTGGCGAGGGTCCGGTCCTCGTGGACGAAGCTCTGGATGATCGCGTTGTAGCCCAGCCAGCGGCAGGGCTCGGGGGGCCAGCTGGCCAGGCTCGATAGCGGGCGGTTGTCGAGCACCCAGGGTTGTGCTGTCAGTTCGTTGTGCTGGTTGAGGATCAGCGCCGCCAGGGTGCGCCCACCCAGGTTGGTAGCCCCGACGCCTTCGCCGCCGTAGCCGCCGGCAAGGGCGATGCCGCGCTGGCGGTCGCAGAGCATGTGTGGGCGGAAGCGTCGCGCCATGCCGAGGTTGCCGCCCCAGGTATGAGTGATGCGTACCTGTTTGAGCTGCGGGAACAGTTCGCTGAACAGGTAGCGGCGCAGTTCGACTTCGTGTTCGTCGAGGTTGAAGTTTTCGCGCAGACGCCCACCGAAGCGGTAGCCACCGCGGGCGCCGAAGACCAGGCGGTTGTCGGCGGTGCGCTGGCCGTAGGTGACCTGGCGGCTGCTTTCACTGAAGGCTTGGCCCTGGCTCAGGCCAATCTGCTCCCAGGTAGCCTCCGGCAGCGGCTCGGTGGCCACCAGCAGGCTCTGTACCGGCAACTGATGTTTGCCCAGTGGCGGCAGGCTGGCGGCGTAACCCTCCACGGCAGGCACCATCCACTGGCAGCGAATCTGTGCCAGCGGGGTACGCACCTCGCTCGGCTGCCAGTCGATGGCCGGGGTGTTTTCGTAGATCGATACGCCCAGCGCCTCTACTGCCCGGGCAAGGCCGCGCACCAGCTTGGCTGGCTGGATGGTCGCCGTGTGCGGGCTGTAAATGGCTCCAAACGCATTGCTGACCCGCAGTTGGCTCCCCAACTGCTCGGGGCTCAGCCAGCGGTAGTCGTCCTCGGTCATGCCTTGGCGATACAAGTCGTCGAGGTAGGCGCGCAGGCTACGTTCCTGCTCGGGGTAGCGCGCCGCGCAATACAGCACGCCGCCTTTGCGGTAGTCACAGTCGATGCCTTCGCTTTGCAACACGCGATGCACTTCATCAGGGATGCCGTGCAGCAGGTCGATGCTGGCGCGGCGCTGTTGCGGCGAGAGGGTGCCGAGCAGGCGGTCTTCGCCTAGCAGGTTGCCCATCAGCCAGCCCCCATTACGGCCGGAAGCGCCGAAGCCGGCGATTTGGGCTTCGATCACCGCAATGTTCAGCTGGGGTGCCTGGCGCTTGAGGTAGTACGCGGTCCAAAGGCCGGTATAGCCGGCACCGATGATGCACACGTCAACGTCGAGGTCATTGCGCAGTGCCGGGCGCGCGCACAGCGGCTCGTCGAGCTGGTCCATCCACAGGCTGAGCGTGCGCAGGGGTTGCATCGGGTTCGGCTCCACATCCGTCAAGGTCTGTGGGCGATCGTAGTGGTGTCAGCGGGCAGCTGTCTTACGTGCGTGCACGCAGGGAAATTTGCTTCAGGTAGGCCTTGGGCGTTAGCCCGGTGTGCTCACGGAAGCACTTGTAGAACGCCGACAGCGAGTTGAAGCCGGCACTGAAGGCCAGCTCGTCGATCGTCGCCTCGACGCTATCATCGCCGAGGCTGGCCATCAGGTGCTGCAGGCGTGCCTGGTTGACGTAGCGGTAGAAGCTCTGCCCCAGCACCTGGTTGAGCAGGTAGGAAATCTGGTTGCGGCTGTAGCCGCTGGCGTCGGCGACCTGTTGCAGGTCGAGCTCCGGGTCGAGGTAGGGGCGTTGACGCTGGAAGTAGTGCTCCAGGTCCTGGGCCATGGTCGACAACTGCCGAGGCGACAGGCCCAGGCGGCTGGTGGCGGGGCGCGGGCCGCTGTTGGCGTGGCCTGTGCCGTTCTGGCGGACCAGTGTGGCGTATTCGTTGACCCGCCAGATCAGCCCGTCCCTGACGGTGATCGCCTCGCTGGACTGGAACGCAACCAGGCCGTCACCGCCCTGGACCGTGACCTGATACTGGATGAATGCGGTGCAGCCATCGACGCGGATGCGGTCGCTGTGGACGATGTCCTCGCCGGCTTCATGGGGCAGGCAGGCGCGTACGTAGTCGCGCAGTTCCTGGTGGCCGAGCACGCGGTTCTGAAAGAAGTCGTGGTACTGGATATCGGGGTGGTAGAGCGCCATGACACCGTCGAGGTCGCGGTGCTTCCAGCAGAGGTGGTAGCGCAGCACGATTTCGGCGGTGAGCGGGGTTTGCTCGGGGCCGTCGGGGAGGGTGGTGGCGATCATGGGAGGATAGTGCATTGCAGAACACCCAGGTGCAAGGGCGTGGATCCTGCATATTGCACGGTGTGCTCAGGCGGCTTGGAAGGTAAGCCTTTGATTCTTATGAATGTAGTTTTTTGATACAACTGGCATGGCGGCTGCACCTTTCTTGTCACCATCGAACAAGGAGAAAGGCCATGCGCTCGATACTGCTTTGGATGATTGGGGTGCCGATTCCGGTGATCATTCTGATCTGGTTCTTTATGCATTGAGATTTTGGGGGCCGCTCTTTGCGGCCCTTTTGCTACAACTCTTCGCTACAAAAGGCATGTGCAAGGTAGGCAGGCGCGAACATAGTCGAATCCCCAGATTTTGTAGGTTTGGAGAAAACCGCACCCACAGGTAACGTCGCAGAATGCCCTGGGCAAAGCCCTCAGTTATCTGGCCAGCAACTGGTACTAGGTGAGGGTTTCCACCGCTTTGTTGTTCACCACCCGCTTGATGTCGGTCAGGCGACCCAGCGGGTTGTCGTAATTCAGGCGCACGTGGGTGCAGCCGGTGGCGCTGAAGTCGGTCAGTGTGCCGTCGGACGTTGTAGGCTTACCGCTGTTAAACTCAAGCGAACAACCAAGGTGACCCCGGGCACTTAGTATTAGTCATCCGAAAATGCCATTAGAAAATACAAGCTCACATATCATCCCGACCTTCAACAAAACAAATACCAATCATAGCCTTATCTTGAAGCGACTCAGCTACCCGATTCGACACTACGATGCGCGACATGCTTTCCAACGCGCGAAAAATTGAATGAGTTGGTTCGATATCCTGCAGAACGATCCTACTGAATCTTTTAGGCCCGTCAGGCAATGATTTTATTAAGGGTTTATAAATGCACCTTTCCATATCAAAAGCGCTTTCTGATGCTAAATAGTTCACTGCGTAATAATCATTATACACATCGCCATTGATCACAACACATGCAGGTACAAACTGAATCTCACCTTCAAGCCCCATATCAAGAAAAATATTGAAAAGCCTAGACGTTATAATGTCAGGCCCATCACTAAAAAGATAGTCATACTTCCTAAACGCACTCAAGCCGACCTTTTGCTTGAGTGAAAGCTGAACTGGCAAATCAGAACCCGAAATCAGTTTGCACTCTTGAAAACTCAAGTGATCTATGTTGGTCCCATGATCATAGGAAAGCCAATATTTTTCAGGATAATTATCCACAGGCTCAATCAGTTTCATTAACATGCCACCCCCTCTAATTGAGTTTTTATTAAGTTTTATTTTGCCCTTGCGCAAGCCTTGACGATTTTCGCTAATAATATCATCAACAGCTGCCTTATATTGGGCTTGTGTCCATTTTTCCTGACGCCCAATTTTCTCTACCTCATTCAAACTTGCTTTGACATCTCGACTATACCCCGGGTGAGATCCTCTGTGGACTGTTCGCGTAGGATGGAGCTCTTCATGCGTCGGGAGATAAATTATATTATTCAGCGCGTGTATATTCATGCCTGACGCTTTTAAAACAGGATGATCCACTAGCTGCTGTGGGATAATATGGTGTTTTTGGAACCCTTCGATGCCCGGCATGGTGTTATACGTTGCCAGTCCCATTGGGTCGAGCCAGAGAATAGGGCTAGGGGCATATAAATAAAGATTAAATCCTCCTACAAGCCCAATTGGATCTTGCGTAACGAACCTCCCGCACTCCGGATCATAGTGCCTGAAAGTATTGTAGTGCAGACCTGATTCATCATCAAAGTACTGGCCTTGGAAGCGTATATTTTGCTCAATCTCATCGACTGCAAGATGTTCCAGTGCCCCCCATGACCGATAAGTCGCCTGCCAAACGATCTTGCCGTCGCTGTCCGTCAATTCCAACGGTGTACCAATCTGGTCAGTATGGAAGTAATAGACCTTCTGCTCTTCCCCTTCAACCTGATCAACCCGGGCCAACGGCGCATAGCTACCCGGCTCGTACAGGTACAAGATGCTCTGCCCTGGCGTTTCCTCCCGCAGCATCCTCAGCCCCTGCCAGAGAAAGCGCTTCTGTTCGACCTCGCCCTTGATTTCAGCCTGCTTGGCCACCCGCCGCCCAAGGCTGTCGTACCGGTACTCGCCTCGGCTTTCCAGCTTGCCATTGACCAACGTCTCCGCCCGCACCAGCCGGTTCCCGCAGTCATAGCTAAAATGCTGCAGCTTGCTGTGCCCCGAGCGCTTCTCGATCAGGTTGCCCCACGGGTCGTAGCGGTACTCCTGATCCCGCCACTGTTTGATCCGGTTGTCCTTGACCTTGTCGAACTGCCGCGCATTGAAGTCCAGGCGGTTGGCTGCCGGGTCGTAGCGGAATTCCTCGCTGCCGATCAACGAGCCGGTATCACGACTGCGCAATTGGCCGTTGGCTTCGTACTCGTACTTGATCTCGCCGCGTAGCTTGTCGAGGGTACGCACCAGTTCACCGGCCGGGTCGTACTGATAACGGCGGTGGATCGGGTTGTAGGCGTGCTCGACCAGCAACGAGGTATTGATGCCGGTGTTGTGCACCTGCGAAAGCTTGTCGGCCGGCAAGGTCGAGGCAAACTGCCAGGCCTTGCGCCCCATGGCGTCATAACCGAAGCAACTGGTGAGCTTGCCTTGAGTGCGGTACACCTCGCGGTGCAGGTCGTCTCGCTCCATGTCGCTGATCACCAGCCCGTCCAGGTTCAGCTGGTGCAGGTGGCCACTGCCGTAATACAGGTGATTGACCTTACGCCCATCCGGCAGGGTCAGCGTGGTCAGGTTGCTGAGCGGGTCGTACTCGTAGCCAAGCGTGCCGTCAGGGGTGATTTCTTTGGTCAGCCGACCGAGCAGATCGTAGGCGTACTCAAGCTTTTCTTCCGTGATCCCAAGCTGCTTGCCGATCTCGGTTGGTTGCCGCTCGATGCTCAGCAAGCGGTCACCGTCGTCGTATGCGAATGTCTGGCTCGCATCACGATTGATCTTGGCGACCAAGCGGCCAATGGCATCACGCTCGAACAGCGTATGGCGCTCTGGCCGTTCGGCATTGTCGCCATAGCCAATCTCATCCAGTCGTGTGAGATGGCCACCGACGTCGTAGCTGAAACGCCGGGTCAGGTTATCCACCCGCACTTCTTCGCTCAGCCGGTCCGAAGCGTCGTAGGCAAAGCTGTACGAGGCGTTGTTCTCGTTGACCAGCGCGGTCAGGCGCATGGCCTTGTCGTACTCGTAGCGAACCCGCTGGCCCTTGGCATCCTGGCGGCTGCTCGGCAGGCCGCGGGCCGTGCGCATCAGGCGGGTGGTCTGGCCCTTGCCGTCGGTGTGGCTGAGCACCTGACCGTAGACGTTGTAGGTGAAGGTTTCGGTGGTGCCGTCCGGGTGGCTGATGCGCTGCACTTCGCCGTCGGGCTTGCGTTCCAGCGTGGTGGTCTGGTTCAGCGCATCGGTCACCGCCACCAGGTGCTGACGCTCGTCGTAGCGGTAGTACGTGCTCTTGCCCGAACAGTCCTGATAACGCTCGACCTGGGCCTAGGGTTAGCATACTGAAACGACTGAGACAATGTTGGCAGTCGCCTCAGGCATCAAATATTAAAAAACAAGCCTGCAAACACCACCACTTTGACCAAGCCAGATATTGCTGCAGCTTCTTGTCGAAACTTTTAAATACAAAAGCTACCCAATCAATTTTAGATCCAGCTAAACTTATAGAAACATAATTCTTGAATCCACTAAAACACATCAAACTTAACCATTCCAGGTGGGAATGAGTCAGGGAAAGAATTGGGTTTTACACCCCCAGAAAGAATGCCCGCCAAAGTTGTAGTCAAGTCTGACTGAAAATACTCAACATCAGGAGACCGAGACGCAATGATGGCAGTTCCCCAAGAGTCACTATCCTCTATAGAATCAACCGTCCAAAATATGTAGTCACCATTATCAGTCACGCCCACAGGGATCAAACCACCAGAAGCCGGATAAATTAAATAATTATAGTAATCAGGGTCGGACTCTATTAGCTCCTTCAAATCACCCAGCACAAACTTAAACTGATCGTAAAAATTTATATCTTCGTTATTGCTGAATGGGTTGAAAATAAGTATAAAGTCCGCTATTCGCCCTGACCCATAGAAATTGATAAAATCAATATAATCTGATGGAAATGGTAGACCCTGCTCTATTTCAGGCCATTTTCGTCCCACTCCCGAATCTACAGGGCTTTGCGGGGAAGGCATTAGTGCAGTCAAATTATTAATAGCCATATCTACATTCCTGGGGGGTTTAGCACAGTGAGGTTTTCAAATAATCCGCCCGAGCCTTCTGCCTTAATTGTAATGCCAGCAGGAATCCTGGAAGGCCCATGGTAAATTGGCACAATATTTACGTCAACGACTTGACCTTGCTCTAGAGCTTTTCTTATCCGTCCCTCCACAGCACTCATCACAGGCGTGTTAGCCGGGCGCTGTTGAATTGTGATGAGGTTTCGCGCGTCATCTCCGGCCCCACCCAATTGCCTTCCTAGCAAGTGACCTCTTGCCCTATTAGAGCCCGCCCCGGTAATGAACCCTGGGGGTTGAATGTTAGGACTAGCATGGGTACCACTATTAATATGACTAAAATTTAATCGTGCCTGAACCCCTGTTGGGCGACCCAAGCTATCCAGCTCACCATACTTAATACCACAAGGACTCAATCCGAGGGGATCAATCCAGCCAAGTGAATTTGAAGCATACCTGTAAAGATTTTGCCCCCCTAGTAAACCAATTGGATCTTGCGTAACAAATCGGGCAGCACCAGAGTCATAATATCGGAAAGTATTATAGTGTAGACCTGTTTCGCCATCAAAATACTGACCTTGGAATCGGAGATTCTGTATTACCTCATTAATAGACAGGTTTTCTACCTCACCCCATGAGCGGTAAGTCACCTGCCAAACAATCTTGCCGTGGCTATCGGTCAGCTCCAGCGGCGTACCAATCTGGTCAGTATGGAAGTAATAGACCTTCTGCCCTTCCCCTTCAACTTGATCGACCCGCGCCAACGGCGCATAGCTACCCGGCTCGTACAGGTACAAGATACTCTGCTCAGGCGTTTCCTCCCGCAGCATCCTCAGCCCCTGCCAGAGGAAGCGCTTCTGTTCGACCTCGCCCTTGATTTCAGCCTGCTTGGCCACCCGCCGCCCAAGGCTGTCGTACCGGTACTCGCCTCGGCTTTCCAGCTTGCCATTGACCAACGTCTCCGCCCGCACCAGCCGGTTCTCACAGTCATAGGCGAAGTGCTGCAGCTTGCTGTGCCCAGAGCGTTTCTCTATCAGGTTGCCCCACGGATCGTAGCGGTATTCCTGATCCCGCCACTGTTTGATCCGGTTGTCCTTGACCTTGTCGAACTGCCGCGCATTGAAGTCCAGGCGGTTGGCTGCCGGGTCGTAGCGGAACTCCTCGCTGCCGATCAACGAGCCGGTATCGCGACTGCGCAACTGGCCGTTGGCTTCGTATTCGTACTTGATCTCACCGCGTAGCTTGTCGAGGGTTCGCACCAGTTCACCGGCCGGGTCGTACTGGTAACGGCGGTGGATCGGGTTGTAGGCGTGCTCGACCAGCAACGAGGTATTGATGCCGGTGTTGTGCACCTGCGAGAGCTTGTCGGCCGGCAAGGTCGAGGCAAACTGCCAGGCCTTGCGCCCCATGGCGTCATAACCGAAGCAACTGGTGAGCTTGCCCTGGGTCCGGTACACCTTGCGGTGCAGGTCATCGCGCTCCATGTCGCTGATCACCTGACCATCCAGATTCAGCTGGTGCAGGTGGCCACTGCCGTAATACAGGTGATTGACCTTGCGCCCATCCGGCAGGGTCAGCGTGGTCAGGTTGCTGAGCGGGTCGTACTCGTAGCCGAGCGTGCCGTCAGGGCTGATTTCTTTCGTCAGCCGACCGAGCAGATCGTAGGCGTACTCAAGCTTTTCTTCCGTGATCCCAAGCTGCTTGCCGATCCCGGTCGGTTGGCGCTCGATGCTCAGCAACCGGTCACCGTCGTCATAGGTGAATCGCTGTTGTGCGTCGCTATTCAGTTTGGCGATCAGGCGACCAATGGCATCACGCTCGAACAGCGTATGGCGCTCGGGCCGCTCGGCATTTTCGCCATAGCCAATCTCATCCAGTCGTGTGAGATGGCCACCGACGTCGTAGCTGAAACGCCGGGTCAGGTTATCCACCCGCACTTCTTCGCTCAGCCGGTCCGAAACGTCGTAGGCAAAGCTGTACGTGGCGTTGTTCTCGTTGACCAGCGCGGTCAGGCGAATGGCCTTGTCGTACTCGTAGCGAACCCGCTGGCCCTTGGCATCCTGGCGGCTGCTCGGCAGGCCACGGGCCGTGCGCATCAGGCGGGTGGTCTGGCCCTTGCCGTCGGTGTGGCTGAGCACCTGCCCGTAGACGTTGTAGGTGAAGCTTTCCGTGGTGCCGTCCGGGTGGCTGATACGCAGCACTTCGCCGTCGGGCTTGCGCGCCAGCGTGGTGGTCTGGTTCAGCGCGTCTGTTACCGCGACCAGGTGCTGGCGTTCGTCATAGCGGTAGTACGTGCTCTTGCCCGAGCAGTCCTGGTAGCGCTCGACCTGGGCCAGGGTGTTCCACCACAGGTACTTGGACTTGTAGGTCGCATCGATGATCGTGTGCGGCAGGCCGTCATCGCTGTTCAGGTACTCGGTCATCTGGCCGAGGGCATCGAATTCGGCGAGCAGGTTGCCCTTGTCGTCGTAGCGCGCTCGCCAGGTGCTGCCATCCGGGTAGCTGACCTGGGTCACCAGCGTGGTCAGGTGGTGATAAGCGTTTCCACCGCTTCGTTGTTCACCACGCGCTTGATGTCGGTTAGGCGACCCAGCGGGTTGTCGTACTGCAGGTGCACGCGGGGGCCGCCGGTGGCGCTGATGTCGATCAATGTTCCGTCGGGTGTGCGAGTGAAGTGCAGGAAGTGGTCGCCCTCGGTGCACACCAAGTACACCTGCTTGTACGGGTTGTAGATGCGCTAGCCGATATATGCCGTAAAAATACTGGCTCCGCTAACACTTTGGCAGAGCCAGTCCAATACTTAACTGTTAAAGATCACACCACCAAACTCTCACAACAAAACTTATGCAGAAAGTAAATCTCGAAAGACCCGAAGACAAGATATCTAATCCTTAAACTGCACTCCGCGAACCGAGCTATTTTCAAAAATAGACTTGACGCGAGCAGCCACCACAATGACGGAGCTTTCCTCTTCAGCCCTAACGACGTCACTAGAAAGTATTGCCTCATCATCCAAAACTATCTTGCTGAACCATCTAGGGCCATCTGGCATATAGCTAAGCAACGGTTCGCTAACGGACTCCTTCAAGTTAAAAGCTGGTGATTTATCAATCACGCTGAACACTTTGTAACCAGCATAGGAAACCTCACCTATCAGTAGATCCGCATCCACAAACTGAACACCAGAAATGTTTTCTGCCCTCATTAATTCGTAGAGCCGTGGCGAAATCAAATTGGGCCCGTCACTGTAAAAAAAATCATAGCTCAAGAGCTTGGAGGCACTGACCCTTTTTGATCCCTCGAAGCAGACTTTTATATCCTTGCTTACAGCCACACCCTCTTTAAAAACCCCAGATTCTTCACCTGACAACATCTTTACCTTCAGCCAGTAACTCTCAGGGTAATCATCTGAAATAGAAAGTATATGATTCCTAACCACAAGCTGGTTCTCTAGCAGAGTTTTTATTCAGCGCCGACTCATCTGCGCGCAATCCCTTTCTCTCATCAACCATGACTCCGTGAGTTAGCCTTTTGATAGTCCGCTTTGGTTCAACCTTTTTACGTAATCGTGAATAACATCCAGTTTTTCTCTATGGTCGAAGTATTATTACGCGGAAGAGCTTCGATATACCGTTCACACCCGGTGACTCTCCTCACATTTCGGCAGGAAATCAATATTGTATAAATTATGAACAGTTACCTCGCCCACTTGCTTGCAGCATTCTTAGATAGCTGCCGCGGGAACAACATGATTTTTTTGAAAGCCATATATCCCAAGCATCGTATTATAGCCCCCTGAGACACGCCGTCTAAAGATTGACGAGCGAAGACTTCGCTTACACTCGCTGTGCTAAAAAAGCAACGCTGGCACTGCCGCCTGTTAGGCAGCACCAACGCGCTGCATATTTTCAAAGGTCTGGCGTGACACGCAACAATCAAAGACATCTAGCCCCTCGCAAAGCTCTTAGAGCCTTCAAATATCGTTCAATTCAGCCCATGCATCATACGAATAATTATCATCAACTTTTTCAAACGAAACACCCTTCAAGCCAGTTGCCGCCGACTTGAACCTCTCACTACAAAACAGCTCTAAGGTTTCTTGACATCTAAAAATATCCGACTGCAGCTCTGGGGAAACCACAAACCTACTTATAGCATCAATATTCACCGCCCCCGTATAAATATGACTTTCAATTTCGAGACCGGTCTCCAGGTCCTTGGATGTTTCGAATACCGACTCAATCTTATCCAGAGCCGCTAAACTTTCACCAGGAAGAAAAATGAAAAACTCCCCTTTCCTAGACTGCTCCTTATAGGTTATCTCCAAAGGAATAGCCTTATACTTCCCCCCAACCTCATCGCAAACCTCTAAAAATTTTTTCGAAACATAAGTATCACCGATGCTGTAGTAATCAAACTCCAGATCCGACAACTCCATTTCAAGCCCGGACAGCTTTAAAACATATTTTTTTGTTATATTTAGCCCCAGCGGACTTGGCTCAAACGGATCCCATTCAAACTCACTACAATTAAAAAAACCTGACAACACGATTGGGCAGCCACTGCCCTGCGGGTCATAGCGTAAAACGTAATAATTGGAACCACTCACAAAAGCCTCCCAGTGATCGCATCCACAACAAACGTATTATTCTCCAGACTTTCTCTCGCGAAACTCTGGATTTTACCTATACCTAATACCAATTGCGTATCAGAAACCTTACCAGCCCTAAAGGCGTCATTCAAAGCAGAAATCTTAGACTCAATGACCTTAGTATATTTAGCATGACTTGACCAATGCCCTGGCAGATCAATGTTTTGCGTTAGCTTCTTACTACCCGGCAAAAATATACCATTGGATGCACCATCATCATTAAAGCCCATTGACCGAAGCCTGTTAAACATTTTTTCGTAACGAGGCTTTTTCATTATTTCTTCGGGGATTAAATGATGATTAGCCATTCCATCCCCCTTTCTGGCCCCCATGTTATTACCCAGTTTCGTAGAGCACCACCCCAGCGGATCTATTTCTTGGATAGGGTTTTCAGCGTACGAATATATATTCAAGCCCCCTGCCAAGCCTATGGGGTCCTGAGTCAAAAATCGGCCAACCTTAGGATCATAGAATCTGAAAGTGTTGTAATGCAGTCCGGTTTCGACATCAAAGTATTGGCCTTGGAAGCGTAGATTCTGCTCAACCTTATTAACAGGCAGTTGCTCTACAGCCCCCCAACAACGGTACGTCGCCTGCCAAATGATCTGCCCGTCACTGTCCGTCAGCTCCAGCGGCGTACCAATCTGGTCAGTATGGAAGTAATAGACCTTCTGCTCTTCCCCTTCAACCTGATCAACCCGGGCCAACGGCGCATAGCTACCCGGCTCGTACAGGTACAAGATGCTCTGCCCTGGCGTTTCCTCCCGCAGCATCCTCAGCCCCTGCCAGAGAAAGCGCTTCTGTTCGACCTCGCCCTTGATTTCAGCCTGCTTGGCCACCCGCCGCCCAAGGCTGTCGTACCGGTACTCGCCTCGGCTTTCCAGCTTGCCATTGACCAACGTCTCCGCCCGCACCAGCCGGTTCTCACAGTCATAGGCGAAGTGCTGCAGCTTGCTGTGCCCAGAGCGTTTCTCGATCAGGTTGCCCCACGGGTCGTAGCGGTACTCCTGGTCCCGCCACTGTTTGATGCGGTTGTCCTTGACCTTGTCGAACTGCCGCGCATTGAAGTCCAGGCGGTTGGCTGCCGGGTCGTAGCGGAATTCCTCGCTGCCGATCAACGAGCCGGTATCGCGACTGCGCAACTGGCCGTTGGCTTCGTACTCGTACTTGATCTCGCCGCGTAGCTTGTCGAGGGTTCGCACCAGTTCACCGGCCGGGTCGTACTGGTAACGGCGGTGGATCGGGTTGTAGGCGTGCTCGACCAGCAACGAGGTATTGATGCCGGTGTTGTGCACCTGCGAAAGCTTGTCGGCCGGCAAGGTCGAGGCAAACTGCCAGGCCTTGCGCCCCATGGCGTCATAACCGAAGCAACTGGTGAGCTTGCCCTGGGTCCGGTACACCTCGCGATGCAGGTCATCGCGCTCCATGTCGCTGATCACCTGGCCGTCCAGGTTCAGCTGGTGCAGGTGGCCACTGCCGTAATACAGGTGATTGACCTTACGCCCATCCGGCAGGGTCAGCGTGGTCAGGTTGCTGAGCGGGTCGTACTCGTAGCCAAGCGTGCCGTCAGGGGTGATTTCTTTGGTCAGCCGACCGAGCAGATCGTAGGCGTACTCAAGCTTTTCTTCCGTGATCCCAAGCTGCTTGCCGATCCCGCTCGGTTGCCGCTCGATGCTCAGCAACCGGTCGCCGTCGTCGTATGCGAATGTCTGGCTCGCATCACGGTTGATCTTGGCGACCAAACGGCCAATGGCATCACGCTCGAACAGCGTATGGCGCTCGGGCCGCTCGGCATTTTCGCCATAGCCAATCTCATCCAGTCGTGTGAGATGACCACCGACGTTGTAGCTGAAACGCCGGGTCAGGTTATCCACCCGCACTTCTTCGCTCAGCCGGTCCGACACGTCGTAGGCAAAGCTGTACGTGGCGTTGTTCTCGTTGACCAGCGCGGTCAGGCGAATGGCCTTGTCGTACTCGTAGCGAACCCGCTGGCCCTTGGCATCCTGGCGGCTGCTCGGCAGGCCGCGGGCCGTGCGTATCAGGCGGGTGGTCTGGCCCTTGCCGTCGGTGTGGCTGAGTACCTGGCCGTAGACGTTGTAGGTGAAGGTTTCGGTGGTGCCGTCCGGGTGGCTGATGCGCTGCACTTCGCCGTCGGGCTTGCGTTCCAGCGTGGTGGTCTGGTTCAGCGCGTCCGTTACCGCGACCAGGTGCTGGCGCTCGTCATAGCGGTACCAGGTGCTCTTGCCCGAGCAGTCCTGATAACGCTCGACCTGGGCCAGGGTGTTCCACCACAGGTACTTGGACTTGTAGGTCGCGTCGATGATGGTGTGCGGCAGGCCGTCATCGCTGTTCAGGTACTCGGTCATCTGGCCGAGGGCATCGAATTCGGCGAGCAGGTTGCCCTTGTCGTCGTAGCGCGCTCGCCAGGTGCTGCCATCCGGGTAGCTGACCTGGGTCACCAGCGTGGTCAGGTGGTGATATTCGTACTGGGTCTTGCGGCCCAGCGGGTCGGTCTCTTCGAGCAGGCGGGAGAATTCGTCGTACTTGAATTGCAGGCGGTTACCGTCCGGCAAGGTCAGGCCAACCATATTGCCGTGTTCGTCCAGCTCGATGGCGTAACGCTCGCCGCCATAGTCGCGGCTGGCGACCACACGGTGGTCGGCGTTGTACTGCACTTCCAGCTCGCGGCCGAGCACGTCGGTGGCCCAGCTGGTGCGGCTATCGAGGTCGTAGCGGAAGTGGTAGTGCTCGCCGTCGCTGGTCCAGTGTTCGACCACGCGCGGCCTGTCGCCCAGGGTTTGCCAACGGTAGTGGCAGCCCAGCCCCAGCGCGTTGCTGTGGGTCACCATCAGGCCGTCGGCGTAGCTGAAGCTGCGCACGGTGTCGCCGTTGCGGTTGATCACCGCGCTCAGCTGGCCGTGTTCGTCGTAGCGGTATTGGGTAAGCGTTTCCACCGCTTCGTTGTTCACCACGCGCTTGATGTCGGTCAGGCGACCCAGCGGGTTGTCGTAGTGCAGGTGCACGCGGATGCCGCCGGTGGCGCTGATGTCGGTCAGTGTGCCGTCGGGCGTGCGGGTGAAGTGCAGGAAGTGGCCGAGGACGTTCTCGATACGCTGCAGCGGCACTTCGGTGTTGGTGTCTGGTACTTCGCCGAAGTAGAAGAACAGGTTGTCGAGGGTCTGCAGGATGTAGTGGCCGCCCTCGGTGCACACCAGGTACACCTGCTCGTGCGGGTTGTAGATGCGCTGCCCCGGTTGCAGGGTCACGAACGGGACTTCGCGGCCCTGGTTGTCGGTGAGGTAGATGAATGCCCCCTGGCGGCGCAGGCTCTGCTCCCAGGGCAGCACCCAGCCGCGGCCGAGTACGCTGTCGACCGTCAGGTCGCTGGCGTAGAAGCGCGACCACTCGATCGGCATCAGGCCCGGCAGGCTGAAGTCGATTTCATCGGGGATCAGCTTGCGGCCCGTCGTGAGGTCGACGGGGTTGCCGACCAGGCCGCCGATAGCCTTGCGGGCCACGGGTTCGACCACGTAACGGCTGGCCACCTCACCGGCGACGAAGCCGGCCGTGAACTTCAGCGCGCAAGGCATGACGGCTTTCATGCCGGCCTGGGTACCCGCCTTGATCAGCTGGGCGATACCGCCTGCGGCACCGGCGATGGCCATCAGCACATCCACGGTGGTGCGCAGCCACTCCGGGACTTCATCGTCCACGGGCAGGTAACGGTAGGTGCCGCCGCCGATGATGACGTTGTCCGAACCACCGGAAATGGTGGCGCCGCAGGTCAGCTTGTCGCCCTTGCGCGCGGCGGCGACGCTGTTGATGAAGACGTTGGTCGAGCCTTCGGCAATCTGCACCGGCCCTGGGTGCTTGTCGCAGGCACCGATGCTTTTTTCGACGCGGGCGGCCTTGCGGCTGTTGATGAACACGTTGGGTGAGGCAGTGGTTATCGTCCCTGAGGGGGACGAGAACATACTGCCTATCGCCTCTCCGGCGGCGGTCAGCAAGCTGCCCCCGATGCCGGCTGCGAGGCCGGCCAGCAAGGCCACGCCGAACCCGCAGGTGAACGTGGCGATGGCCACCGTGGCCACCAGCGCAATCCCCAGGGCGGCCCCGATCAGGAAGCCTCCCAGCGCGCTGGTGTGCGATATCTCGTCGCCGAACCTGGCCGCTTCGAACATGAGGGGTTACTCCTGTTCGCCAGATACGGGACAACGTGCGACCCGGTCGAGTCGATCCATGATCATGGGCATCTCCCTGAAATGCACGGTGAGCGTTTCAATCCAATTGCCGTGTAATCTTCCGTGAAAGGTGTCAAGTAAATAGACCCGTGCGCCGCTCTGTCAACGATGCGAAAGCCAAGTATGGTAAGGGTTATGCGCGGTTTAGCGTGGTGTCATAGAGCCACGTCCCGGGAGTTTTCTGGGTTGTAGAGAGGGGAGGGGCTTTGCGCACGAAGTCTGAATTTTTTTGAGTTTCAGAGGCGCCTGTCAGAAAAGTCGTAGTTGTTGGAGTGGTTGTACTCGCTCAGTAACGCATCATTCCTTATCAGCGTTTCCATGAAGGGGACCAAAGCCGGTCTTACAGCGCATGCCGCACGGACGCTCCTGTTGCTCCGTCCATGGCTAAAAAACAGGCCGTCGTCACGTCTCTTGGTGAGCGCTCCCGTGTCGCTGCTGCCTTTATGTATTGCCTGGCTTCGGCGCAGCTTACAGGGATGCTCGGTTTCCATCAGGCAATTGGCGCGGTCATGGCAGCATACGTGTTTTACGACGTCTGCTCGATGGAGGAGGCATGGCGTCGATGGATCGGGAGGTTCAGTCATCTCTTTCTTACCCCAATCTTTTTTGCCGCCGCTGGCATCCAGGTTTCCCTAAGTGCTTTCAGTGAGCCAAGTCTATGGCTATGGCTGCTGTTGTTCTTGCTGGGGGGACTCTCGGCAAGGTGCTGGGTTCATACATTGGGGCCTGGATGTCGGGCTTGAGACCAATAAATTCAATAGAAGTTGGTGTGCTGATGAACACCAAAGGTCTCGTTGAATTAGTGATACTTAGTGTAGGAGTACAGGTTGGGGTGTTGTCTGAAAGTTCCTACAGTATTCTCTTGGCGCTTGCCGTTGTCTCTACGGTACTAACTAACCCGTTACTGGGGTTGCTAGCCTGGTGGGCGTGCAGAAATACTCAGTCTGTAGAGATTCGTCCAAAATAGGTGTTTGATTTCTGCTGTTTTCCCGATTACTGTCTGGGGAGGTTCAGGGATAAATCATAATTAAGGCCGTTACTATGGACGTATTCATGGGGTTGCTGGCTGCGGTGTTCTGGGGGGCTACCGATTTCTTGGTCGGCGTGAACGCAAGAGCGGTCGGAGTGAAACGGGCGGTACTTTTTGGGCAGTTGCTAGGACTTCTCTTGATGGCAGTCTTTATTGCCATTTCAGCCGATCAGTGGCAAAAGTTTACATCTGCGCCTTGGCTCACGATAGGGTTAGGAATTGTCGCCTCTCTATGCACCGTAGTAGGAGCGCTGGCGCTTTCAAAAGCTTTCGCTATTGGCAAAACAGCAGTCGTGGCGCCCCTGGTCACTTCGTATGGTGTTTTTACAACGCTGTTGGCATGGCTGGGTGGCGATGCCCTCTCCGCTTGGCAGGTGGTTGGTATCCTTGTCTGCTTTTTCGGCGTGCTGTTGGCCTGCCGCAGCGATAATGGTGGTGGTTTCGATCGTAAGGTCACCAGTGTGATGTCTGTGTGGTTTGCTTTGTTGGCGGCCATGCTTTACGGCATCAGCTTCTGGATTCAAGGGAAATTCGCCTTGCCGGCGCTGGGGCCGGTGAACATGCTGGCGCTAGGGTATGCGGTGGGGGTCATGTTCCTTATCCCTGAAGCCGTCAAGTTTCTGCGGGATCATACGACGATAATGCTGAAGACCTATGGCTCACTGTGTGGGGCCAGTCTTTTCAACTTGGGAGGGTTTTCTGCGTTTTCTTGGGGGGCTCTAAATGGCTCGGTTTCCGTTGTCACCGTCATCAGCACGTTGTCGGGTGGTATTGCCGCGATCCTGGGGTACTTCTTTTTTCGCGAGCGGCTGTCAGTCATCCAGATCGGCGGTGTTAGCCTAGTGCTGTCAGGGGCTTTGCTTCTGCACCTTTACGGGTGAGATTGTTTCGACTTATAAAATTGTAGATTTTTGGGGATTGTGCCAATGGCGTATTTCTTCGCTGTGGGCCTGTGGATGTGAGTGCTCATAATAATTGACTATCAATGCTATCTTGCGAAAATTCATGTTGATATGTTGCCTTGCATGGCAGCATTTGCGGTAGTAGTTGAAGCTGGAAGTTTTGTAGGTACATCTGCCCGATTAGGCTTGACGGCGTCTGCAGTCAGCAAGCAGGTATTAAAGCATTGAAAATGCCTTGTCCCGCACACAAAAAAACTTACACTCCCCTGATAGTCGAATCCCGGTATCCGTCCGGCCAACACATTTTCCTGACGGAGCCGGCGAAGGCCATGGTGTCCACCTAAAAGTGGACACCATTTCTGGCCCATCAAGCGGATTTTCCAGGCATCCTCAGCGCCGTACCTACAATAAATCTTTCAAAGCCCAGAGTGCGACGAGCCCGGTGCCTCCATCGCAAACATCGCCTTGGGCTACAGCCTCAATGGCAACCTCGTCCACAAATGGATTCAGCTCCACAATCAAAAAGCCTTGGCACTTCAGCTGCGCTCCTCCCGCCGCATCCTCAGATGCTCGGCGCTGAAACGCATGCTCAGTCCTCCACTATTAGTCCTGCTAAGTGAGCGGTGGTCAGGAAGCGTGACTGGGCAGCGCAGCAAACTGCTGTTTTTCGCATTGAGGGCTGCCCAGTTTTCTAACAGTTAAAGAAACTGCTCGGCATAGTGACAAGCCACCTGCCGCGTACTCACCTGCCTCAGCGCCGGCACCTCCTTGGCACACCGCTCGGTCGCATGCGGGCAGCGTTTGTGGAATGCACACCCATCCGGCGGGTTCAGCGGGTTGGGCAGCTCTCCGGCGATGCGAATCTTCGGCTTCAACGGGTCTGGATGAATCGCCGGTGTCGCCGACAGCAACGCCTGGGTATACGGGTGCAGCGGCTTCGCGTAGATGTCCTCCTTCGGCCCCATCTCCGCCGGCCGCCCCAGGTACATCACCAGTACCTGATCCGCCACATGCCGTACCACCGCCAGGTTGTGCGAGATGAACACGTAGGCGGTGTTGAACTCCTTCTGCAGATCCATGAACAAGTTCAGCACCTGCGCCTGAATCGACACGTCCAGCGCCGAGGTTGGCTCGTCCGCCACCAGCACTTTCGGCTGCAGCATCATCGCCCGTGCCAGGGCAATGCGCTGGCGCTGACCGCCGGAAAACATGTGCGGGTAGCGCTGATAGTGCTCGGGGCGCAGGCCGACCTGCTCCATCATCTTCTGCACCTTGTCGCGGCGCTCGGCCTTGCTCAGCGAGGTGTTGATCAGCAGCGGTTCGGCCAGTTGGTCGCCGATCTTCTGCCGTGGGTTGAGCGAGGCGTAGGGGCTCTGGAACACCATCTGCACATCGCGGCGCAGTTGTTTGCGCTCTGCCTTGCTGGCGCCCTTCACCTCGGTGCCGGCAATTTGCAGCGAGCCGGACGAAGGCTCTTCGATCAGGGTCAGGGCGCGGGCCAGGGTCGACTTGCCACAGCCGGACTCACCGACCACGGCCAGGGTCTTGCCGGCCTCCAGTTCGAACGACACGCCGTTGAGCGCGCGCACCAGCGCGTGGCCCTTGAATAGCCCGCGGGACACTTCGTAATGCCGGGTCAGCTCCCGCGCGGTAAGTACGACGGCCATCACGCCACCTCCTGATTCAGCGGGTAGAAGCAACGCACCAGGCTGTAGGCCTGTGGGTCGAGGGGCGGGCGCTGGCGCCGGCAATTGTCCTGTACATAGGGGCAGCGTGGTGACAGCAGGCAGCCGACGGGGCGGTCGTAGCGGCCGGGGACGATGCCAGGCAGTGTGGCCAGGCGCTCGGCGCCAATGCTGTGCTCGGGAATCGCGGCGAGCAGGGCTTCGCTGTAAGGGTGGGCGGGCACATCGAACAGTTCTGGCACCTGGCCCACTTCCACGGCTTGGCCGGCGTACATCACGCACACCCGCCTGGCGGTTTCGGCGACCACGGCGAGGTCGTGGGTGATCAGGATGAGCGCCATGTTGCGCTCCTTCTGCAGGTTGACCAGCAGTTCCATGATCTGAGCCTGAATGGTCACGTCGAGGGCCGTGGTCGGTTCGTCGGCGATCAGCAGCTTGGGCTCGCCGGCAATGGCCATGGCGATCGCCACACGTTGGCTCATGCCGCCTGACAGCTGGTGCGGGTAAGCGTCCAGGCGGCTTTCTGCGGCCGGAATCTCAACCTTCTTCAAGAGCTCCAGAGCACGCTGGCGGGCAGCCTTGCCCTTAAGGCCCAAGTGCTGGCGCAGCACTTCCTCGATCTGGAAGCCCACGGTGTAGCTGGGGTTGAGCGCGGTCATCGGGTCCTGGAAGACCATGGCGATGTCCTTGCCCACCACCTTGCGCCGCTGGCGGCCGCTGAGCTTGAGCATATCGGTGCCGTCGAAGGTCAGTGAGTCGGCGGTGATGCGCCCGGGTGCGTCGATCAGGCCCATCAGGGCCATCATGGTCACCGACTTGCCCGAGCCGGATTCGCCGACGATGGCCAGGATCTCGCCAGCGTCCACTTTCAGGTCCAGGCCGTCTACCACCGGTACTGCATTGGCGTCGCCGAAGCGCACGTTCAGGTTGTTGATCTGCAACAGTGACATGGCGTTCTCCTCAGGCGGCGTTCTTGAGTTTCGGGTCCAGCGCATCGCGCAGGCCGTCGCCCATCAGGTTGATTGCCAGCACACTGAGCAGAATGGTCAGGCCAGGCAGGCTCACTACCCACCAGGCGCGCTCGATGTAGTCTCGGGCCGAAGCCAGCATGGTGCCCCACTCGGGGGTTGGCGGCTGTACGCCGAGACCAAGGAAACCCAGTGCGGCGGCGTCGAGGATGGCTGAGGAGAAGCTGAGGGTGGCCTGCACGATCAGCGGGGCCATGCAGTTGGGCAGCACGGTGACGAACATCAGCCGTGGCAGGCCGGCACCGGCCAGGCGTGCGGCGGTGACGTAGTCGCGGTTGAGTTCACCCATCACCGCGGCGCGGGTCAGGCGCACATATGAGGGCAGCGAGACGATGGCGATGGCGATCACGGTGTTGATCAGGCCAGGGCCGAGGATGGCGACGATGGCCACGGCCAGCAACAGCGACGGCAAGGCCAGCATCACGTCCATCAGGCGCATGATCGACGGGCCGAGCAACTGCGGGAAAAAGCCGGCCAGCAGCCCAAGGAGAATGCCCGGGATCAGTGACATCACCACTGACGACAGGCCGATCAGCAGCGACAGCCGTGCACCTTGAATCAGCCGCGAAAGCAGATCACGGCCCAGTTCGTCGGTGCCCAGAATGAACTGCCAGGTGCCGCCTTCCAGCCACACCGGCGGGGTCAGCAGGAAGTCGCGGTACTGCTCGCTCGGGTCATGCGGGGCGACCCAAGGCGCGAACAGCGCGCAGAACACCACCAGGCACATGAAGGCCAGGCCCATTACCGCGCCCTTGTTGCGCGCGAAGGCTTGCCAGAATTCTTTGTACGGGGAGGGGTAAAGCAGGCTCTGGTCCACCGGGCTGGCCGGCGACACGGATTTTGGAATCGGGCTAGTCATGGCAAAGGCCTCAGCGCTGATGACGGATGCGTGGGTTGGCCAGGCCGTAGAGGATGTCCACGACGAAGTTGACCAGAATCACCAGGCAGGCGATCAACAGGATGCCGTTCTGGACCACGGGGTAGTCACGGGCACCGATGGCTTCGATCAGCCATTTGCCGATGCCCGGCCAGGAAAAGATGGTTTCGGTCAGCACCGCACCGGCCAGCAGTGTGCCGACCTGCAGGCCGAACACGGTCAGCACCGGGATCAGCGCATTGCGCAGGCCATGCACGAACACCACACGGGCCGGCGAAAGGCCTTTGGCGCGGGCGGTGCGGATGTAGTCCTCACGCAGCACTTCGAGCATCGACGAGCGGGTCATGCGGGCGATCACTGCCAGCGGGATGGTACCGAGCACGATGGCCGGCAGGATCAGGTGCATCACAGCGTCCTTGAACGCGCCTTCTTCATCGCTGAGCAGGGTATCGATGAGCATGAAGCCGGTTTTCGGCTCGATGTCGTAGAGCAGGTTGATGCGTCCGGATACCGGGGTCCAGCCCAGGCTTACCGAGAAGAACATGATCAGGATCAGGCCCCACCAGAAAATCGGCATCGAGTAGCCGGCCAGTGATATGCCCATGACACCGTGGTCGAACAATGAACCGCGCTTGAGTGCAGCGATTACCCCGGCCAGCAGGCCGACGATGCCGGCGAACAGCAGGGCGGCGAAGGCCAGTTCAAGGGTGGCCGGGAACAGGGTGAGGAACTCGCGCCACACGCTCTCGCGGGTGCGCAGCGATTCGCCAAGGTCACCCTGGGCAAGTTTGCCGACGTAGTCCAGGTACTGGACCGGCAGTGGCTTGTTCAGGCCCAGGCGTTCCATGGCCTGGGCATGCATTTCGGGGTCGACCCTGCGCTCGCCCATCATCACTTCCACCGGGTCGCCGGGGATCAGGCGTATGAGCGCGAAGGTCAGCAAGGTGATGCCGAAAAAGGTCGGTATCAGCAGGCCAAGGCGCCGGGCAATAAAACTCAACATTGTCGGGGTTACCTCATCAGGCCGTGGGGCGATCAGCCCGCTACGGCAGTGCCGCCGGTCCCCGTGTGGGGTGCCGGCGGTCGTTGTTGTTCTACTTCACCTTGGTCGTGGCGAAGTTATTGTTGGTCAGAGGGCTGATCACGTAGCCCTCCACGTTGTCACGCATGGCGGTGAACATCTTTGGATGAGCCATGCTGATCCAGGGTTGGTCGTCATCGTACACTTTCAATGCCTCGTTATAGAGCCTTGCACGCTCGTCGTTGTCGATCACTTCGCGGGCGCGGCTGATCAGTTCCTGGAACTTGGGGTTGCACCAGCGCGCATAGTTCTCGCCACTTTTCACGGCATCGCAACTGAGCAGCGGGCTGAGGAAGTTGTCCGGGTCGCCGTTGTCGCCGGCCCAGCCGGTGGACACCAGGTCGGCTTCGCCGTTCTTCGCCCGGCGCAGCATCTCGGCCCATTCCATGACGCGGATATCCAGCTTGAGGCCGATCTGTTTGAGGTCGGCTTGCAGCATCTCGGCGGACAGGCGCGGGTTGGGGTTGGTCGGGCCGCCGCCGTTGCGGGTGAACAGGGTGATTACCGTGCCCTCGGGTACACCGGCCTGACTGAGCAGTGCGCGGGCTTTATCGAGGTCGCGCGGTGGGTTCTGGTTGTGGGTGTTGTAGCCGATCATGGTGGGGGGGTAAGGGTTTACACCTACCAGCGCGTTGCCTTTGCCAAACAGTTGGTCGACATGGGTCTGGCGGTCGAAGGCCATGTTGATGGCTTTACGCACGCGCACGTCGTTGAGGTATTTGTGCTGGGTATTCATGGCGATGTAGCCGGTGACCAAGGCCTCGATTTCTTCAACCTTGAGTTTCGGGTCTTGTTTGATCGACGGCACGTCATCGGGCTTGGGATAGAGCGCCACCTGGCACTCGTTGGCGCGCAGTTTTTGCAGGCGCACGTTGCTGTCGATGGCGATGGCGAACACCAGCGCATCGGCCGGCGGCTTGCCGCGGAAATAGTCCGGGTTGGGCTTGAAGCGGACCTGGGCGTCCTTGTTGTAACGCTGGAAAATGAAAGGGCCGGTGCCGATCGGCTTGCTGTTCAGCTCGGCGGTCTTGCCAGACTTGAGCAACTGGTCGCCGTATTCGGCGGAGTAGATCGAGGTAAAGCCCATGGCCATGTCGCGCAGGAACGGCGCTTCCGGTCGGCTGAGGGTAATCACCACGGTGTGCTCGTCAGCCTTGCTGACCGACTTGAGCAGTTCCTTGAACCCCATGCTCTCGAAGTACGGGTAGCCGACGCTGGTCTTGTCATGCCAGGGGTGGTTCGAGTCGAGCTGGCGATTGAGGCTCCACAGCACGTCATCGGCGTTGAAGTCACGAGTTGGCTTGAAGTAGTCGGTGGTGTGGAACTTCACCCCCTGACGCAGATGGAAGGTGTAGGTCAGGCCGTCGGCTGAAATGTCCCAGCGCTCGGCCAGGGCTGGCTGGATCTCGGTGGTGCCGGGTTTGAAGTCGACCAGGCGGTTGAACACTGTCTCGGCCGAGGCATCGGCGGTGACTGCGGTGGTGTACTGGACGATGTCGAACCCTTCCGGGCTGGCTTCTGTACACACCACCAGCGGTTTGGCCGCCAGTTGCGTGGCGCCGCCCAGAAGCAGCGCGACCAGGGCTAGGCGCAACGGCCGCGATTTCATGAAAGCTCTGTGCATGTGTCGAAAACTCCCTGCTTGCATTGGTTCCAGCGTAGCCGCCCCGGCCCGCAGCGAAACGGGCCAGGGCGCCGACGGTCAGAGAATGTTGAACGGAATGGTGGTGACCACGCGGAACTCATCCAGGCTGCCATCGCCCTGTGCCTTGCTGGCGCGATGGGTGGTGTAGGTGGCACGGATGCTGGTGTCTTTCAGCGGCCCGCTCTGCAGCGCATAGCTGGTGCCGATACCCCACTCATAGTGGGTTTCGCCATCCAGGCCATTCACGTCGTAGGCAGTGCCGCGGTAGTGGGTGCCGTCGATACCCCAGCCGCGGGCGTTGTACAGGTTGAACTTCAGGCCAGGCACGCCATAGGGCGCCATGTTCAGCACATAGGAAATCTGCAGCGATTTCTCGTTGGGGCCGTTGAAATCCGACAGCAGCGAGTTGGCCAGGAAGATGCCGTTGGTTTCGTGCAGGTAGTCAAAGTACTCGTTGCCGTTGACCTGCTGCCAGGAGGCGCTGAGGGTGTGGGCCTGATGGGTCAGGCCCAGTGACAGGCTGTAGGTATCGTTGTCGATCTTGCCCATTTTCTGGCTGCCGGCGTCGACGGTCTTGTAGTAGTTCAGGCCGGTGCTCAGGCTGAGCACTGCGCTGTCGCCGAGCACATGGTTGGCGCCGAAGTAGTACTGGTTCCAGAAGTCGTCGACCTTGGTGGCGTACAGGCTGGTACTCAGGCTCTTGAACGGCTGGTAGTTGATACCGGCGGTGCTGGCACGGTCGGTTTCCACGCCGGTGGCGCTGTACTCGCTGCGGAACTTGCTGAGGCTCTGTTCGGTACGTGGCGAGACGCGGTCGAAGGTACCCAGGTCGATGCTGAGGTTGTCGAATTCAGCACTGTGCAGAAACGCGCCCTGGAAGCTCGAGGGCAGGGCGCGGTTGCCGATGTAGGCGATCATCGGCGTGTCCACCGACTGGCGGCCGAGGGTAAGGGTGGTGTTGGAAACACGCGCCTTGATATTGCCCAGGCCCAGTTTGCTCCACTGGCCGATGGGGTCGCCATCGCTGTGGGTGAGGGTGCGGTTGTTGGGGCCGGCAATGGCTTCGCGGCTCTGCTGCAGGGCGATGGCGTTGTAGCCGGCGGCCTCGACGGCGAAGCCCACGGTGCCCTGGGTGAAGCCGGAGCTGTAGTTGAGGATGGTGCCCTGTACCCAGTTTTCACGGCTGTGGGTGTCGTGGCGGGTGCCGTCGTTCTTGTAGTACTTCCACAGCGGCGCGCGTGCGGCGCGTTCGCGGGCATACCAGTTGCGGGTGCTGCCGGACAGGCTTTGGCCGTCGATGAAGCCGCTGGCTTGCGCTTGCTCGCTGGTGCTTTTGAGGGTGAGCGGGAGGTAGTCCTGGCTCTGCGGATCTGCCTGGGCCACAGTGGAAAAGGCACTGATGGATAACGCCAGTGCGGTCAAGGTGAATACTTTCAAGGTTAAAGCTCCCTTTCTTTTCTAGTTATGGCCGGCCTTGTGGGCCGGGTGATTGCTGCTGTGTTGCCAGGGTTGCCGCGGGATCACCGGGCAGAATCGGGGCGTTGTGTTGGCCGTACTGGCCTCTTCGCGGGCAAGCCCGCTCCCACTGGTAGGGCGCAGTGTCCGAACCTGTTGAGATCCTGTGGGAGCGGGCTTGCCCGCGAAGAGGCCGGTACTGGCTAACGCTTAATCAACACTCACACCGGAAAAATCATTGCGCCCAAACGGGCTGACCTTGAACTGGGAAACCTTGACGCTAAGCGGCTGGTTCACTGTGGAATGCGCCACCGGGGTAATCGGTACCTGCTGCTTGAGCCGCTGCTGGGCCTGCTGGTAGAGGGCGGTGCGCTGGGTACGGTCGGTCACCTGCTTGCCCTGCTTGACCAGGCTGTCGTACTGCGGGTCGCACCACTGCGAGTAGTTGTTGCTGCCGATGGCATCGCAGCTGTATAGGGTGCCCAGCCAGTTGTCCGGGTCGCCGTTGTCACCGGTCCAGCCGATCAGGGCGACGTCGTGCTCACCGTTTTTCATGCGTTTGAGGTATTCGCCCCATTCGTAGCTGACGATGCGCACCTTGAACCCGAGTTTGCTCCAGTCGGCCTGGAGCATTTCGGCCATCAGCTTGGCATTGGGGTTGTACGGGCGCTGCACCGGCATGGCCCACAGGGTGATCTCGGTGCCAGGTTTGACACCCGCCTGTTGCAGCAGCTGTCTGGCCTTTTCCGGCGCGTACGGGGCGTCCTTGATGCTGTCGTCATAGGACCACTGGGTCGGTGGCATGGCATTGACCGCCAGTTGACCGGCGTCCTGATAAACCGCCTGGATGATGGCTTTCTTGTTAACCGCCATGTCCATTGCCTGGCGCACTTCCAGGCGGTCGAATGGCGGGTGCTGGGTGTTGTAGGCGATGTAGCCGAGGTTGAAGCCTGGTTGCTGGAGCACCTGCAGCGTGCTGTCGGCCTTGAGCGCCGGCAGGTCGGCCGGGCGCGGGTGCAGGGTGACCTGGCATTCGTTGCGGCGCAGCTTCTGGATGCGCACCGAGGGGTCGGTATTGATCGAGAACACCAGGTTGTCGATCTTCACTTCGTTCGCTGCCCAATAGTCCTTGTTGCCCTTGTAGCGGATCTGCGAATCCTTCTGGTAGCGCTGGAACACGAACGGCCCGGTACCGATAGGCTGCTGATTGATGTCGCTGGGGCGTCCACTGGCCAGTAACTGCTCGGCGTATTCAGCGGAGAGGATGGAGGCGAAGCTCATGGCCAGGTTCTGGATGAACGCGGCATCGACCGTGTTCAGGGTGAACACCACGGTCATCGGGTCGATCTTCTCGACACGGGCGATGTTCTTGTCCAGGCCCATGCCGATGAAATAGGGGAACTCGGTAGGGTAGGCCTGACGGAACCGATGACCCTTGTCGAGCATGCGGTTGAAGGTGAACAGCACATCGTCGGCGTTGAACGTGCGGCTCGGGCTGAAGGCCTTGTTGCTGTGGAACTTGACCCCTTCACGCAGGTGGAAGGTGTAGCGCAGGCCGTCGTCGGACACCTCCCAGCGGGTCGCCAGGGCCGGGTGCACGGCGGTACCGCCACGTTCGAACTCGACCAGGCGGTTGTAGATGGGTTCGGCGGCGTCGTTGTCGGTGGCGCTGGTGTACTGGGCGGTGTCGAAGCCAGATGGGCTGCCCTCGGAGCAGAACACCAGATTGTTGGCCAAAAGGGCCGGGGATTGGCTGATCAGGCCCAGGGCCAGAAGGGTCGAGAGGCGTTTGACGTGGCGCATGGCAATTCCTTTTTCATCTGTTTGCGCCGCCTTGGGGTGCGAATGGCGGCAACAGTTAGCCGACCCCGCAGCGGATAGCCGCAGGACGACATGAAAGGGTGGCAAGGAGGGAGGGGCACCCGCCGCTCAGCGGGTGCCTCGGTCAGCCTATTTGTCCACGCTGACGCCGTAGAAGGAATTCAGCGCGAACGGGCTGATCTTGAAGTCCTTCACCTTGGCGCTCATGGGCTGGTAGACAGTGGAGTGGGCGATCGGGGTGATCGGTAC
Organism: Pseudomonas sp. VEM90; assembly: GCF_054611535.1. NCBI lineage: Bacteria > Pseudomonadati > Pseudomonadota > Gammaproteobacteria > Pseudomonadales > Pseudomonadaceae > Pseudomonas > Pseudomonas sp. VEM90. Next base: position 41,003 of record NZ_JBTRAR010000028.1, read on the forward strand.
CTGCTCCTTGAGGATATGCTGCGCCTTCTGGTACAGCTCGGTGCGCTTGGCCTGGTCGGACGTGGCCTTGGCCTGCTTGATCAGGTCGTCGTAGGGCTTGTAGCACCACTTGGAGAAGTTGTTGCCATCGACGGCATCGCAACCGTAGAGGGTACCCAGCCAGTTGTCCGGGTCACCATTGTCACCGCTCCAGCCAATCAGCATGGCACCCTGTTCGCCACCTTTGGAGCGCTTGATGTACTCGCCCCATTCATAACTGACGATCTTCGCCTTGATACCGATCTTGGCCCAGTCGGACTGGAGCATTTCGGCCATCAGTTTGGCATTGGGGTTGTACGGGCGTTGCACGGGCATGGCCCAAAGGGTGATTTCGGTGCCTTCCTTGATGCCGGCTTCCTTGAGCAGTTGCTTGGCTTTCTCGGGGTCGAAGGCGGCGTCCTTGATGCTGTCGTCATAGGACCACTGTGTGGGCGGCATGGCGTTGACCGCCAACTGGCCGGCGCCCTGGTACACCGACTCGATGATCTTTTTCTTGTCTACGGCCATGTCCAGCGCCTGCCGGACTTTCAGCTGGGCCATGGGGTTGGCCTCGTTGCTGCCCTTGATCTTGTCCATCACGTTGTAGGCGATATAACCGAGGTTGAAACCGGCCTGCTGCGGCATTTGCAGGTTCTTGTCGGCTTTTAGCGGCTCGATGTCGGCCGGGCGTGGGAACAGGGTGACCTGGCACTCGTTCTTTTTAAGCTTCTGCATGCGCACCGAGGCGTCGGTGGTGATGGCAAAGATCAGGTTGTCGATCTTCACGTCCTCGGGCTTCCAGTAGTCCTCGTTGCCCTTGAAGCGGATCTGCGCGTCCTTCTGGTATTTGCTGAACACGAACGGGCCGGTGCCGATCGGCTTCTGGTTGATGTCGGCGGCCTTGCCGTTCTTTAGGAGCTGGTCGGCGTATTCGGCGGACTGGATCGAGGCAAAGCTCATGGCCAGGTTCTGGATGAACGCGGCGTCAACCTCGTTGAGGGTGAACCTCACCGTGTGCTCGTCAAGTTTCTCCACCTTGGCAATGTTCTTGTCCATGCCCATGTCGGTGAAGTATGGAAACTCGGTGGGGTACGCCTTGCGGAACGGGTTGTCCTTGTCGAGCATACGGTTGAAGGTGAACAGCACGTCGTCGGCGTTGAACGGGCGGCTGGGCTTGAAGTAGTCGGTGGTGTGGAACTTGACCCCTTCGCGCAGGTGGAAGGTATAGGTCTTGCCGTCGTCGGACACTTCCCATTGGGTCGCCAGGCCCGGGATGACCGCAGTGCCGCCGCGCTCGAACTGGGTCAGGCGGTTGAACACGGTCTCTGCCGAGGCGTCGAAGTCGGTCCCGGTGGTGTACTGCCCCGGATCGAAGCCGGCCGGGCTGCCTTCGGAGCAGAACACCAGGTTGGATGCGGCAACGGCCGACGGTGCGCCGCTGAGCAAGCCTGCACCCAGCAGGAACGGAATGACTGCGTGTTTGAGCATGGTGGCCTCATTGTTGTCATTTTTTGGATGAGGTGGCCTCGTGAGCCGACCTGCGGATACTTATGCAGGGGCTGTTCCCAATGCAACAGGTAGGAGGATAGTTGGCGCCAGAAAAGTGGAACGTCCGTACATGGATGTCGCATCGATATAACTTTTGGCGAAGTTAAACGTTTGCGTAGGCAGAATGATGGCGTTTTGCGCGATGTTTCGGACGGGCAGGAATGTAGGAAGGCACCTATGTGGTGCGTAGGAAACTTCCGAAAATCGTGAAATTGATGCGGTCACCTGTAGGAGCGGGTTTACCCGCGAACACGGGCGAAGCCCGTGCCATCCACCGCAGTGTCTTGTTCGCGAGCCCGCTCGCTCCCACAGATGCGTGGACGCCTTATGGCATCTGCACTTCGATCAGGCCATCGGCATTCATGCTCACTTCACTGGTGCCCGCCTCGATATCTGGCGCCGGTGCTGCTTCATCAGCCCCCATGGCCTTCATCGCCATCGGCGCGCTACGCAAGTACGGACGCGGGTAGCCGCTGCTGTTGAGGTTCAGGCTGACCACTTTGTAGCCTTTGCCGCCCAGCGCTTCGGTGGCCAGTTGCGCGCGTGCCTTGAAGGCATCGACCGCATCCTTGAGCAGTGCATCCTCGCTGGCCTTGCGCGTGGCCGGGGCGATGGAGAAGTCCATGCCGCCCATTTTCAGCTCTTGCAACAGATCGGCGGTAAGCTGGGACAAGGCCGGGAAGTTGGCGCTTTCCAGGCGCAGCTCGGCGCGTTCGCGCCAGCCGGTGATCTTCTGGCCCTTGCTGTCGTACACCGGGTAGCTGTTGCGGCTGCCCTGGCTGATCTTCACGTCCTTGACCTGGCGCGACTGCTGCACGGCCTTGTTCATGGTTTCGGTGATCTGCTTGGCGAGCTTGCCCGGGTCGCTGTTCTGCGCTTCGCTGTACAGGGTCACGACCATCAGGTCGCGCGCCACTTCCTTGCTGACTTCGGCCCGCAGCGATACCTGGTTGAAACGTGGTTCATCGGCGGCCAGTGCCGGCAGGCTGGCGAGCAGGCCGCAAGACATGATCAGGGCGGCGCCGCGACGTGGGATTTGCATGTGATACTCCTTGGCATTGAAAGGCGTGGGGGCTGGACTTCCATTCCACGCATGGCCCATCGGACCGGCAACAGTGTAGTGGGTTCAAAAGTGCCATCATGAACCTGTGACAAAGTGTGGCGCTTTGCCGCATCGCTGCAGCGAGGCGCCCGGCTTCGGTATACTCCAGCCGATTTTTCTGGAGCACTCATCAGGAGAGCTCATGCTCGCCGCCGTACAACCGTTGTCCGCTACCCGCCAGAACCTCTGGCGCCTCACCCTTATTCGGGTCCTGGTCCTGGCTGCCCAGGCCGGCTCGGTGGGCGTTGCCTACTGGACCGAACTGCTGCCGTTGCCCTGGCTGTCGCTGGCCGGCACCTTGGCCCTGTCTTCGCTGCTGTGTGCCTTCACGGCCCTGCGCCTGCGCCTGTCGCTGCCCGTCACCGAAATGGAATACGCCCTGCAGCTGGCCTGTGACCTGCTGATCCATAGCGCCTTGCTGTATTACTCCGGCGGCTCGACCAACCCGTTCGTGTCGTATTACCTGGTGCCGCTGGCGATCGCTGCGGTGACCTTGCCGTGGCTGTATTCGCTGATCCTGTCGGGTATTGCGCTGACGGCCTACAGCCTGCTGCTGGTGCAGTTCTACCCGCTCGAAGGGCTGCCAATGGCGCGGGACAAGATGCAGGTCTACGGCATGTGGCTGAGCATTGCCTTGGCTGCCGCAGTGATCACCTTCTTTGCTGCGCGCATGGCCGAAGAGCTGCGCCGCCAGGAGCAACTGCGTTCAGAACGGCGTGAAGAAAGCCTGCGCGACGAGCAACTGCTGGCTGTGGCTACCCAGGCCGCCGGTGCCGCCCATGAGCTGGGCACACCGCTGGCGACCATGAGTGTGCTGATCAACGAAATGCGCCAGGACCACACCGATCCGCTGTTGCAGGAGGACCTGCAGATCCTCCAGGACCAGGTAAAGCTGTGCAAAGAGACCTTGCAACAGTTGGTACGCGCAGCCGAAGCCAACCGACGCCTGGCCATCGTGGAGCAGGATGTGACTGCGTGGCTGGACGAGGCGCTCAACCGCTGGCACCTGATGCGCCCGGAAGCCAGCTACCGCTTCCAGCGCCTGCGCGACGGCAAAGTGCCGCGCCTGGCACCGCCGCCAGACCTGACCCAGGCGCTACTGAACCTGTTGAACAATGCCGCCGATGCCTGCCCCGATGATCTGGAGGTGCGCCTGGACTGGGACGCCCAAGACATTGTCATCAGTATCCACGACCATGGCCCTGGTGTACCGCCGGCCATTGCCGAAGCCATTGGCAAACCTTTTATTACCACCAAGGGCAAAGGCTTCGGCCTGGGCCTGTTCTTGAGCAAGGCCAGCGTGACCCGTGCGGGCGGCTCGGTGAAACTCTATAGTCATGAACAGGGTGGCACCCTGACCGAACTGCGCCTGCCCTATGGCAAGCGAGGAGATGAATGATGAGCGAAGAAAACCAGGTCGAAAGCGAAGAGCTGCCGCACCTGCTGCTGGTGGATGATGATGCCACCTTCACCCGGGTCATGGCCCGGGCCATGAGCCGTCGCGGTTTCCGTGTGAGCACTGCCAGTTCTGCCGAAGAAGGCTTGATCCTGGCCCAGCAGGACCTGCCGGACTACGCCACGCTGGACCTGAAGATGGATGGCGACTCCGGCCTGGTGCTGCTGCCCAAGTTGCTGGAACTGGACCCGGAAATGCGCGTGGTGATCCTGACCGGTTACTCGAGCATTGCCACCGCAGTAGAGGCAGTCAAGCGCGGTGCCTGCAACTACCTGTGCAAGCCGGCTGACGCCGATGACGTGTTGGCAGCGCTGCTGTCGGAGCACACCGACCTGGATACCCTGGTGCCGGAAAACCCGATGTCGGTCGATCGCCTGCAGTGGGAGCACATCCAGCGCGTGCTGAACGAGCATGAAGGCAACATCTCGGCGACCGCACGGGCGCTGGGCATGCACCGGCGGACGCTGCAGCGCAAGTTGCAGAAGCGGCCGGTTCGGCGCTGATGCTCTATTGATGATGTTGGCCTGTTCGCGGGGGCATCCGCTCCTGCAACTGTGAGAGCGGGCTTGCCCGCGAAGGGCTGCAAGGCAGCCCCAATCAGGGCGAGCACGATGAAGGTACTGTTGGTCCTCCTTGCGATGATTGCAGGTAGCGTCAAGGCTGAGGACTGGCCTGACCCGCAGTGGCAGAACGACCCTGCCTCCCTTGACTGGCGGGCCGTCGACGCTTACGCCTTTCCCGCACGCTCTCCCTCAGAGCGCAACGGCATCCGCACCGACGCTCTGCTGGTCATCCGCGACGGTCGTATCCTCCACGAGCGCTACACAGCGCCCACCCGTGCCGACACCGCGCACCTGACCTGGTCGGTAAGCAAGAGCGTACTGGCCACGATAATGGGCGTGGCCCAGGGCGAAGGCCGCTTCCAGCTGCAAGACCCGGTCAGCCGCTTCTATCCACCTATGCGCGCCCACCCCGGCGTGCGCGTGGCCGACCTGCTGCACTGGGCCAGTGGCCTCGACTGGCAGGAAGACTATGAATATGCACCGCTGAAATCCTCTGTGGTGGCCATGCTGTATACCCGTGGCCGCGCAGACATGGCTGCCTATACGGCAGCGCGGGGTATCGCTGCCAGCCCCGGTCAGCGATTCCTCTACTCCAGCGGCGACAGTAACCTGCTCGCCGCAGCGCTGCGCGGCATGCTCGATGCCGGGCAGTACCCCGACTACCCCTGGCACGCTCTGTTCACCCCGTTGGGTATCGGCAGTGCGGTGTGGGAGCGTGACCGGGCAGGCACCTACGTAGGCTCTTCCTATCTGTACCTCAGTGCCCGCGATTTGGCCCGTATCGGCCTGCTGATGCAGCGCGACGGGCGCTGGCAGGGCCGACAATTGCTGCCTAAAGCCTGGGTAGCCTTCAACCGCACCCCGTTTGCCCAGGCCCAGCCGCTGCCTGGCGAGGCCAACCCTGGTGGCCACTGGTGGCTCAACCAACCGCTGGCTGGCGCCGAACGGCCTTGGCCCAGTGCACCGGCAGACACCTTCGCCGCCCTTGGCCACTGGGGGCAGGCGTTATATGTGCTGCCTGAGCAAAAGCTGGTGATCGTGCGCTATGCCGATGACCGCGACAGCAGCTATCGACACGACGAACTGCTCAAACGGGTGCTGGCGGCACTGGCCGGGGAGGGGGCATGAAGCGGTTATGGCTGCTGGTACTGGCAGGGCTCCTGTACTGGGCCTGGCAGGAACGCCAGGCGCTGGCGGACTTCCCCGGCATCCTCCCGGCCTACTCGGCCAAGGAATACTGTTCCTGCCGCTTTGTCATGGGCTTCGACGAGGCGTACTGCCTGGGGTATGTGAAACAATGGCTGCCACTGAGCCTGCTGGAGGAAAACAGCCAGCAGCGGCAAGTCACCGCTGAAGGACTGGGGCGGCGTAGCCAGGCGGCCTGGCAAGGCGCCCGTGAGGGCTGCCGCTTGCTGCCATGAATGCAGGCGGGTAAGGTTGGCGGCCTGGTTTCACGAGATCTGTCATGTTCAAGTTGCCCCGCCTGCTGCCTGCCTTATTACTTGCTTTGTGCCTACCCGCTCATGCCAATTGGCACCTGGATGGCGAATCTTCACGGCTGTCCTTCATCACCGGCAAGAATGGCAATACCGCCGAAGTGCATCGCTTTCTGGTGCTGCATGGTACGGTCGACCGCAAGGGTGTGGCCGGTTTGAGGATCGAGATGGACTCGGTGAGCAGCGGTATTCCACTGCGTGACGAGCAAATGCGCGACAACCTGTTTGAGGTCGCGCGCTTCGCCGAGGCCACAGTGAAGACGCAGATCGACCTGCAGCCGATCAATGACCTGGCCGATGGTGCACAGATCGAGTTGCGCCTGCCGCTGACGGTCACCCTGCATGGCCAGTCGCACCGCTACAATGTTTTGTTGCTGGCCACCCGCCTGGATGCGCGGCGCTTCCAGGTGGTGCCCCTAGAGCCTCTGGTGCTGCGCGCCGAAGATTTTGGCTTGATGCCGGGCCTGGAAAGCCTGCGCAAGTTTGCCAGGTTGAAGTCCATCAACCCGTCGGTGCCGGTTAGCGCGGTGCTGATCTTCACTGCTCGCTGACATGGCGGGGCCGGTCTTCCCCTGGCGGGATGGCAACCAGTTCGAACTGCTTATCGACGGCCCCGCGTTCTTTCCGCGCATGCTCCTGGCGATCATGCGTGCCGACTTCCAGGTTGACCTGGAACTGTACCTGGTCGAGGCCGGCGCCTGTGCCGAGGCGGTGGTCGACGCGCTGGAGCAGGCCGCCCGGCGTGGCGTGCGGGTGCGCTGCCTGTTCGATGACTACGGTGCATTGGCCTTCAACAGTGCGTTGCGTCAGCGCCTGCTGGACGCTGGCGTGTACTTGCGCTGGTATAACCGCCTGCGCTGGAAGCGTGGCCTGCGTAACCTGTACCGTGATCATCGCAAATTGCTACTGGTGGACGAACGTTGGGCCGTGGTGGGGGGGACGGGCGTTACCGACGAGTTCTGGAAGCCGGGTGAGGCGACCAGCGAATGGCACGAAGTGATGGTGCAGATGCAGGGGCCGGTGGTGAGCGACTGGCAGTTGCTGTTCGACCGTCAGTGGCACGCCAACACTTGCCGCACCGCCTGGCGCCCTGCTGAAGGCTTTGGCCTGCCGCGTCTGCCCAGGGTGCCTGCGCAGGGACAGGGCATGGGCCGGGTCGCTTATGCCGACGCCCGCCAGCACCAGGACATCCTGCACGCGCTGGTACGGGCACTGAACAGCGGCAAGAAACGGGTATGGCTGGCCACGCCGTACTTCTTGCCGACCTGGAGCGTGCGCCGCTCGTTGCGTCGGGCCGCCAGCAAGGGCCTGGACGTGCGGCTGTTGTTGACCGGTCCGCGCACCGATCACCCCTCGGTACGCTACGCCGGGCATCGTTACTACCCGCGGCTGTTACGCGCGGGCGTACGGATTTTCGAGTACCAGCCGTGCTTCCTGCACCTGAAGATGGCTGTGGTGGACGACTGGGTCAGCGTCGGTTCGTGCAACTTCGACCACTGGAACTTGCGCTTCAACCTTGAAGCCAACATCGAGGCGCTGGACCCGCCGTTGACAGCGGCGGTGGTGGCCAGCTTCGAGCGCGACTTCGCCCTGAGCGAAGAAGTCGATCTCGCTCACTGGCATGCGCGCCCTTTGTGGCGCAGGGTCAAGCAACGGATCTGGGGCTGGCTGGATCGTTTGGTGGTCAACTTCCTCGACCGCCGTGACTGACAGCGGCTATCGTGCAGTGACTATTCACGGTTAACCGAAGGAGTGGGCAAGATGACGGCGAAGAAAATTCTCATGCTGGTGGGCGACTACGTCGAGGATTACGAAGCGATGGTGCCGTTCCAGGCCCTGAGCATGGTAGGCCACACGGTGCATGCGGTGTGCCCGGAAAAGCTGGCGGGGCAGACTGTGCGTACCGCGATTCATGACTTCGAGGGTGAACAGACCTACAGCGAAAAGCCCGGGCACAATTTTGCCCTGAACTATGACTTCGTGCGGGTGCGGCCCGAGAGTTATGACGCGCTGCTGATTCCGGGTGGTCGCGCGCCGGAATACCTGCGCCTGGATGAAAAGGTGTTGGAGCTGGTGCGGGCGTTCGACCAGGCCGGCAAGCCGATTGCGGCGGTATGCCATGGTGCCCAGTTGCTGGCGGCAGCTGGGGTGCTGGATGGGCGTGAATGCAGCGCTTACCCGGCATGTGCGCCAGAAGTGCGCCTGGCGGGTGGCACGTTCATCGACATCGCGGTGGACCAGGCGCATGTGGATGGCAACCTGGTGACCGCCCCGGCATGGCCAGCGCACCCGGCCTGGCTGGCGGCGTTCCTTCAAGTGCTGGGCACGCGTATTGTCTGACAGGCTTGATTGAGTTGGCAGCGGGTTGCTTCAGGCAACCTGCTCAACCCAATCATTGAGGTTGTAGTAGTTGGTCACCCGGGCAATCTTGCCACAGTGAATATAGAAGAACGCCCCCGCCGGCAGCACATAGGTCTGCCCGTTTGCCGCCGGCAAGCCTTCGTCATCGACCAGGTATTGGCCATGTACGGTGAACTCCGCCGCCGCGCGGCTGCCATCGGCGTTCTGCATCACCACGATGTCGGCCAGGCGCTCGCGGTAGCAGCGGTTCATCTTTTCCATGAACGCGGCAAACCTGGCTTTGCCCATCTGACGTTCGCCCTGGTTGATGTCGTGGATCACGTCTTCGCTGAGCAGCGCCAGAAAGCCTGGCATGTCACCCGCGTTGAAGGCGGCGTAGTAAGCATTTACCAGTTCGGTTGCGGTCATGGAACAATTCCTGTCGTGTAGGGAAAAGGCGGGTCGCTAACTCGGATGATAGGGTTTCCCCTCAAGCCCGGCTTAGCCGAGCGCGTCATCCACATCGACAAAACGACCGCCAAACATGGAAATACGCCTGTTGCACGGTGCCGCTATCGCGCCTTACATCGATGACCTCGCTCGCCTGCGCCTTACTGTGTTCCGCGAGTTCCCCTACCTTTACGACGGCACCCCGGAGTACGAGGCCGACTACCTGGCCAACTATGCCCGCTCCGGGCGCAGCCTGGTTGTGCTGGCGCTGGACGACGGCAAAGTGGTCGGCGCCTCTACCGGCCTGCCGCTGGTGGACGTCGCGCCCGAATTCCAGCAGCCGTTCCTGGCCCAGGGGCGCGACCCGGCCAGTGTGTACTACTTCGGTGAGTCGCTGGTGTTGCCGGCATACCGCGGTCAGGGCCTGGGGGTTCGCTTCTTCATCGAGCGCGAGTCCTACGCACACAAACTGGCCGAGTTCGATTATTGCGCGTTCTGCGCGGTCGAACGGCCTGGTGCACACCCGCGACGGCCAGCAGAGTACAAACCCCTGCACGGCTTCTGGCGCAACCGCGGCTTCCTGCACGACCCGTCGCTGCGCACCACCTACGCCTGGCGCGACCTGGACGAGCAGGAAAGCTCCGACAAACTGATGTCGTTCTGGCTCAAGGCACTGCCGATATGATCCGCCTGGCGGCCTGCCAGTACGCCATCGAGCTGCATGAAACATGGGACGCGTACGCCGACCACCTGCAAGGCCTGTGCGCCGAAGCGGTGGAGGCGGGGGCACGCTTGCTGCTGTTGCCGGAGTACGCCGGGCTGGTGCTGAGCGGCCAGCTGAGTGCCGGGCAGCGGGAAGACCTGAAGGCTTCGATTGCCGGCATCCAGCCGCTGATCGAACCCTGGAAAGCGTTGTGCGAGAGCCTTGCCCGGCGCTGGGGGATCTACCTGCAACCGGGCAGTGTGCCGGTGCTGGACAGCGATGGGCGCTACCGCAACCGTGCCTGGCTGTTCGGCCCCCAAGGTGTGCTGGGTTATCAGGACAAACTGATGATGACCCGCTTCGAGCGCGAGCAGTGGGACATTGCTGCAGGCCAGGGGCTGCAGGTGTTCGAAACCGAACTGGGGCGCTTGGGCATTCTGATCTGCTACGACAACGAGTTCCCGATGCTGGCCCGCCGCTTGGCCGAGTGTGGTGCCGACCTGATCCTGGCGCCGAGTTGTACCGATACCGAGGCCGGTTACCATCGGGTGCGTATTGGCGCCCAGGCGCGCGCCCTGGAGAACCAGATTGCCGTGTTGCAGAGCCCTACGGTGGGGGTGGCGCCGTGGTCACCGGCATTGGACGAGAATATCGGCCGGGCAGGCCTGTTCGTGCCGCCGGATCACGGGATGCCGGGCGATGGGGTGCTGGCGTTGAGTGAGCAGTTGAGCCCGGACTGCAGCCAGTGGCTGGTGTGCGAGGTGGATCTGGAGGAAGTGCGGCGGGTGAGACAGGAAGGGCAGGTGTTTACCTGGCGGGACTGGCCGGAGCAGTTCGAGAGAGTCCTGTGACGACAGTGGCGGCCTCTTCGCGGGCAAGTCCGCTCCTACAGGTCAACGCGTAGCCTTCTGGCTTGTGCTGTACGTGTGGGAGCAGGCCTGCCCGCGAAGCAGCCACCGCAGTTACATCAGGTTACTTCACTTCGACGGCCAGGCTTTCGGCAATCTTGCTCTGCCACAGGGCAGGGCCAGTGATGTGTACCGACTCGCCGTTGCTGTCCACGGCGACGGTCACCGGCATGTCCTTGACTTCGAACTCGTAGATCGCTTCCATGCCCAGCTCGGCGAAGGCCAGTACCTTCGATTTGCGGATGGCCTGGGCTACCAGGTAGGCAGCGCCGCCAACGGCCATCAGGTACACGGCCTTGTTGTCCTTGATCGCCTCGATGGCGGTCGGGCCACGCTCGGACTTGCCGATCATGCCCAGCAGGCCAGTCTGCTCGAGGATCTGGCGGGTAAACTTGTCCATACGGGTAGCAGTGGTCGGGCCGGCTGGGCCTACCACTTCGTCACCCACCGGGTCGACCGGGCCTACGTAGTAGATGAAGCGGCCTTTCAGGTCTACCGGCAACTCTTCGCCACGGTTGAGCATCTCAACCATGCGCTTGTGCGCGGCATCGCGGCCGGTCAGCATCTTGCCGTTGAGCAGGATGGTTTCACCCGGCTTCCAGCTGGCCACTTCTTCCGGGGTAATGTCGTCGAGGTTGACGCGACGGGCGCTCGGGCCAGCTTCCCAGACGATTTCCGGGTAAGCGTCCAGCGACGGCGCTTCCAGTTCTGCCGGGCCGGTGCCATCGAGCACGAAGTGGGCATGGCGGGTGGCGGCGCAGTTGGGGATCATGCACACCGGCAAGGACGCGGCGTGGGTCGGGTAGTCCATGATCTTGACGTCGAGCACGGTGGTCAGGCCACCCAGGCCCTGGGCGCCGATGCCCAGCTGGTTGACCTTGTCGAACAGCTCCAGGCGGATTTCTTCCAGGCGGTTCTGTGGGCCACGGGCTTTCAGTTCGTGAATGTCGATGGACTCCATCAACACTTCCTTGGCCATGACCGCGGCCTTCTCGGCGGTACCGCCGATGCCGATGCCGAGCATGCCGGGCGGGCACCAGCCAGCACCCATGGTCGGCACGGTCTTCAGTACCCAGTCGACGATCGAGTCGGACGGGTTGAGCATGGCCATCTTCGACTTGTTTTCCGAGCCACCGCCCTTGGCTGCGACATCCACTTCGACCTTGTCGCCAGGGACGATGGAGTAGTGGATCACTGCCGGAGTGTTGTCCTTGGTGTTCTTGCGGGCACCGGCCGGGTCGGCCAGGATCGAAGCGCGCAGGACGTTCTCAGGCAGGTTGTAGGCGCGACGCACACCTTCGTTGATCATGTCGTCGACGCTCATGGTGGCGCCATCCCAGCGCACGTCCATGCCCACGCGGATGAACACGGTGACGATACCGGTGTCCTGGCAGATTGGACGATGGCCGGTGGCGCACATGCGCGAGTTGATCAGGATCTGGGCGATGGAATCGCGTGCAGCAGGCGACTCTTCACGCAGATAGGCCTCGTGCATGGCCTGGATGAAATCGACGGGGTGGTAGTACGAGATGAATTGCAGGGCGTCGGCGACGCTCTGAATCAGGTCGTCTTGCTTGATCACGGTCATGCAGCGCGCTCCTCTTAAAGACGGGAACATTCAAAAAGACGCTCGACATAGCCGACCAGCACGTCGAAGCGCCTTGCAAGGCGCCGGCAGGTCAGGCCGACGGAAAAAGGCGCGGCAGTATAGCGCGCATCCGTGCCCGGCACACCTGCGGCCGGTCTGGACCATGGTCGGCAGCGCGCAGGCATCTATTTTGCTGGTGTGCTCTGCTTGGCTTACAGTGAGCCTTGGACAGCAGGAGATGTACCGAACATGCCCGAAATTTGCGTGGGCGAGCGCCGCTGGCTGGTGCCCATTGGCAGCAACCTGCTCGATGCCCTCAACGAGGCGGGACTGAATGTGCCTTACAGTTGCCGCGCGGGCAGTTGCCACGCCTGCCTGGTGCGCTGCCTGGACGGGCAACCGGCAGACGCTTTGCCCGAGGCTTTGGCATTGGAGAAACACGCCCAGGGCTGGCGTCTGGCTTGCCAGTGCCGGGTGGTCGAGGACCTGCGTGTGGCGCTATACGACCCCCAGCAGGGTGGCGTACCGGCGCATGTCTGCGCTTTGGAATGGTTTGGCGATGTCTTGCGCCTGCGGTTGCGGCCCGATCGGGTGGTGCGTTACCAGGCGGGGCAGCACGTGGTGCTGTGGCTAGGCGCGGTTGCTCGGCCTTATTCCTTGGCCAGCCTGCCAGGCGAGGATGATTTTCTCGAGTTTCATATCGATTGCCAGCGGCCTGGTGCCTTTTGCGACAAGGCGCGTGGTCTGCGGGTCGGCGATGAGATGCGTTTGGGGGAGTTCAGAGGCGGAGCCCTTCATTACGACCCTGATTGGCAGGAGCGGCCGCTGTGGTTGCTGGCTGCGGGAACAGGGCTGGCGCCGCTCTGGGGTATCTTGCGCGAAGCGTTGCGCCGGGGACATCGGGGCGAAATCCGGGTGGTGCATGTGGCGCGCGATCAGGCTGGGCACTACCTGGCGGAGCCGCTGCTGAAGCTCCCAGGGGTGAGTGTCGAGCTGGTGCTGGCGGAGCAGCTGGATGAAGCGTTGGCCAGGATGCGGTTATTGTCGCGGCAGACGGTGGCGCTGCTGTGTGGGGCGCCGGGGAGTGTCGAACGGTTTGCCCGGTGCATGTTCATGGCAGGGGTACCGCGGGGACAGGTGTTTGCTGATGTGTTCGTCGAGCATGCCTGAGGGTAGCACTTGAAGTGCGAAGGGCCGCAAAGCGGCCCCTCTTTCATGCGGCGCTGTGCTCGGCGACGGGCACCTCGGCCTGCGCCCGCCGATAGAGAACCAGGTAATACGACCCCAGTCCGATCAACCAGCAGAACACTGCTGTCCACACATTGTGCGACAGGAAGTGCGCCCCCTGCATCATCCTGCCCACCGACAGTATCGACCCTGCTGTCAAGGCCACTACAAAGGCCACCCGCGCCAGGCGCGGCTTGCGATCACGCAGCATGAAGAACAAGGCGAACAGGCAGAACCCGGTCGCTGCATGCCCGCCCGGCCAGCACAGCCCAGGCTTGTCGGTAGGCGGCCGTGGTTCCAGCAGCTTGCTGTAGGTTTCGGTGCCGCCAAACTGGGTCAGGCTCCAAGGGCACTGCACCTGGGTGACTTTTTTCAGCGGCGTGACAAACGCTGTGGACAAGCCCAGCGCCAGCGCCAGGCAGCCCAGTTCACGGCGCCAGCCAAACAGGCGCTTCCAGAACAAGCTCGCGGCAAAGGTCAGCAGCGATATCACCCCCAACAGAATCACCACTTGCTTGACCCGGTCATGCAGGATGTTTTCCAACAGGTAACTGTGGCGGCCAATGAACTGCCCGGCAGCGGGGTCGAAGAACAGGTTGGCGACATCCATGTCGACTGAAGTCAGTTCCAGCAGGATCAGGGCCAGCGCAGTCGCCAGGGGAATCCCCAGGTACAGCCAGACGTTGATCGGGCGAGGGCGGGTGCGTTGCTGCATGACGGCTCCAGGGCGCGAAAAAGAGCGGGTATTTTCGGCCGCCCGCTATCCTGTGTCCGTGAAGGATCAGTGAAAAAACTGTCAAGTGGGGTGAATTTTCCCAAGGGCTGGCACCGTGCAGGCATTGGCCTTAAGCTGCGCCTGCCGCGCACCACAGCGAGAAGCGCCGCACAGGAGAAACCGATGCGCATTCTTTTGGTTGAAGACAACCGCGATATCCTGGCCAACCTGGCCGATTACCTGGGCATGAAAGGCTACACCGTCGACTGTGCCCAGGATGGCCTGTCCGGGCTGCATCTGGCTGCCACCGAGCACTACGACCTGATCGTACTCGACATCATGCTGCCAGGCATTGATGGTTACACCTTGTGCAAGCGCCTGCGCGAAGATGCCCGCCGTGACACGCCGGTGATCATGCTCACTGCCCGTGACCAGCTGGACGACCGCCTGCAAGGCTTCCGCTCGGGTGCTGACGATTACCTGCTCAAGCCATTTGCCCTGTCGGAGCTGGCGGCGCGCATCGAAGCGGTGCTGCGCCGTGCCCAGGGCGGTGGGCGCCGTACCCTGCAGGTGGCTGACCTCAGCTACGACCTCGATACCCTGGAGGTTACCCGCCAGGGTCGCCTGCTGAAGCTCAACCCGGTCGGTCTCAAGCTGCTGGCGGTACTGATGCAGAAAAGCCCGCACGTACTGCGCCGCGAGGTGCTGGAAGAAGCCTTGTGGGGCGATGACTGCCCCGATAGCGACAGCCTGCGCAGCCATGTGCATCAACTGCGCCAGGTGATCGACAAACCGTTTGAGAAACCGTTGCTGCATACCGTCCATGGCGTCGGCTATCGCCTCGCCGAGGGCCGCGATGGAGTTTAAGCAAAGTCTTGCCCAGCGCATCATCATCGCCTTTGCCCTGATGAGCGCGCTGGTGGCCGGGGCCTTCGCATTCGGTATCGTCGGCACGGTGCACCTGGTCGAGGAGCGACTGATTTCCTCGGTACTGGGTGGTGACCTGCAGCGCCTGCTGCGTATGGACAGCGTCAGTGACTGGAGTCATCGGCCTCGCCCAGACCAGCTGTTCTACTTCAGTGGCGGGCGTGACGACTTCGAGCTGCCCAAGGACCTGCGTCACCTCGACCGCGGTTTCCACGAGGTGTTCCGAGACCAGCTGTCCTACCACGCCATGGTCGAGATCGTCGATGGTCGCCGCTATGTACTGCTGCAGGACCAGAGCGACTTCGAGGAGCGCGAGCGCGTACTGTTTGCCGTGGTTGTAGTGGGCTTCGTGCTCAGTCTGGTGTTGGCGGTCATCCTTGGCTGGCTGGTTGCACGTCGGGTAATGGCACCGGTCATCCGCCTGGCGCGTCAGGTGCGCCACCGCGATCAACTACTGGGCCTGGCCCCGCCGCTGGCTCCGGATTATGCGGCAGACGAAGTCGGCCAGCTTGCAGTGGCTTTCGACGACACCCTTGGGCGCCTGCGCGATGCGCTGACCCGAGAGCGGCTGTTCACCAGCGACGTCAGCCACGAGCTGCGCACGCCGTTGATGGTGTTGGCTACCTCGTGTGAGCTTCTGATGGAAAACCCTGGTCTCGATGCCCGCGCGCGTAGCCAGGTGGAGCGCGTGGCGCGGGCCACCGAAGAAATGCGCGAGCTGGTCAAGACCTTCCTCATGTTGGCCCGGGCGCAGCGTGATGAGGGTGCAGTGGCGTCACGGGCGACCCTGCGCGAAGTGGCCGACGAGCTTATCGGGGTGTGGCGCGACACCATCGAACAGAAAGGCCTCACCCTGTATTTCGATGGCCGCGTGAGCGCTAGCCCTGTGCTGTACAACGCCACCTTCCTGCAGTCGGTGATGGGCAACCTGCTGCGCAATGCTGCGCACTACACCGACAGTGGGTATATCCGCCTGAGCCTGGAAGCCAACGGGTTCAGCGTGGAGGACAGCGGTGTGGGTATCCCCGAAGAGCAGCGCGAGGCCATGTTCAGGCCGTTCGTGCGGGGCGATGAGCGACGCGGCGAGGGCCTGGGGCTGGGGCTTTCGCTGGTGCAGCGGATCTGTGACGACCAAGGTTGGCGTGTCACCCTGACATCCACCTTGCCGCATGGCTGCCGCTTCCAGGTAGACCTGAGCAACACCACGGTCAAAGGCGACATGGACGCCTTGGTCGAGTAATTTCCTGTATCAGGTCAAATAGTGCTCAACGTTTTTTTCACATTGGCATGACCTGATTCCAACGCTTGCCTACCTAATGTGGGCGCAATGGAGTCAGGAGATGCCCAATGCGTAGCCCCATCAAGCTTGAATTTTCCGAGAAGTACGACAAAGACCATGCGCGCGAGTACTTTCTCAAGCACCAGGACGGCCTGGCGCGACGCCTTTCCCACAAGCGAGATGAGCAGTTGGCGCGCCGCGCCTTGGCATTGGCGGGCGAGCCTGGCCTGGTACTCGACCTGCCATGCGGAGCGGGCCGTTTCTGGCCGCTGTTGGCGGAAAAGCCCAATCGGGTAATCATCGGTGCCGACAACTCCGAGGCCATGATCGAGACAGCCTGTGCGGCGCAACCGCCAGAAGTGGTGGCACGGGTACGGCCTTTGCAGACTTCGGCATTTGCCATCGACCTGCCAGATAACGCCGTGGACAGCATTTTCTGCATGCGCCTGTTCCATCACATTGGCGAGTCGGCGCACAGAAAGACCATTCTTTCGGAATTTCAACGGGTTAGCCGTGATAGTGTGATCCTGTCACTGTGGGTGGATGGCAACTTCAAGGCCTGGCGCCGGAAAAAGCTGGAGCAGCGCCGTAGCACCAAGGCCGAACAGGATAAGTACCAGAACCGTTTCGTGTTACCTGCCGAAACGGTCGAAGAAGAATTCAGGGCCGCCGGCTTCAGAATCCAGGAACGCCTCGACTTCCTGCCGTTCTATGCCATGTGGCGAGTCTACGTATTGCGTAAGGGGTAGTGTTTGATGGCTGTAGCCCATAAAGGGGAATCGCAGTTCGATTTTTACTGGCGCCAGCAAGGCGAGTGGGTCGAGGAGCCTAACCAGCGCCGCGGCGGCGAGAGTGGCGTGCAACGCCTCAACGATGCCAATGGCAAGTTGTTGTATGCCAAGCGCCAGGTTGGGCATATCTACCGCAGCCTGTTG
Organism: Pseudomonas sp. VEM90; assembly: GCF_054611535.1. Lineage (NCBI taxonomy): Bacteria > Pseudomonadati > Pseudomonadota > Gammaproteobacteria > Pseudomonadales > Pseudomonadaceae > Pseudomonas > Pseudomonas sp. VEM90. The sequence goes on from NZ_JBTRAR010000028.1 coordinate 58,258, forward strand.
CACCCGTTCGGTCGGCCGACGGTATTGCGTGAACTCGATGCGCTCAACAGTTTCGAGCAACTGGGCGTGCGTGTACCGCGCATCGTCTTCTGTGGCGCGCAGCGCGATGCCGAGCACCAGTGGCGCGCGCTGCTGGTCAGCGAAGCGCTGGACGGTTTCGTCGAACTCGACACCTGGCATGCCGAAGGTGCCCGCGAGCGTTACCCGCAGGTGGTGCATGAGCGCATGCTCAAGGACCTGGCGGACAACCTGGCGCGGATGCACCTGGGGCACTGGCAGCACGGCTGCCTGTACGGCAAGCACGTTTTTATCAAGGTGATCGGCGAGGGCGAGCAGGCCCGCGTCGAAGTGGCGCTGCTGGACCTGGAAAAGTGCAGGCGGCGTATCAGTTGCCAGCGGGCGGCCGGCAATGACTTGCGTCAGCTACGCCGCCATTCGTCGCTCAATGACGCGGAATGGCGGACGCTGCTCTACTTTTACAAGATGGCGTTTGGCAGCGCTGTCAAAGGGTTAGAGTAATGAAACTAGAAATTGCTCGAGCTTTGTTCCTGGTAGCTGGCCTGGCGGTGACCACCGTGGCGGTGGCTGCCTGGGAAGAGCCGAGACCGACGGTGTTCAGCAAGGCAGAGATGGCAGACCAGTGCGCGTTGCCGCGGGGGGCAAAACCGCAGCAGGCCCGGACTGAGCCGGACCATGACCTTTTGCTGTTCCTGTTTGGCTTGCGTCAAGGGTTGCGACCATTCGGTTGAACCCTGCGTTAGCGTGAAAAGCCAGAGGCCTCGCGATTGCGGGGCCTCTGGCTTTTTGCGGCTGCGTTGCCGGCCTCTTCGCGGGCATGCCCGCTCCCACAGGTCGGCTCAAGCGATTGCAGGTTCCTTGGCGCTCGCCTTGTGCGCCAGCAGGGTGTAGATGCATGGCAACACAAACAAGGTAAACAGCGTGCCAATCGACATCCCGGTGGCAATCACCATACCGATGTCAAACCGGCTGACCGCGCCCGCCCCGGTCGCCAGAATCAGCGGCACCATGCCGAACACCATCGCCGCCGTGGTCATCAGCACCGGCCGCAGGCGAATGGCCGCTGCTTCCTCGATCGCGTCGCGCACACTCAGGCCACGCTCCTCGCGTAGTTGGTTGGCGAACTCGACGATCAGGATACCGTGCTTGCTGATCAGCCCGATCAAAGTCACCAGCCCGACCTGGGTGTAGATGTTCATGCTCGACACACCCAGGAACAGCGGCAAAAGCGCGCCACAGATCGACAACGGCACTGTCACCAGAATCACCAACGGGTCGCGGAAGCTTTCGAACTGCGCAGCCAGCACGAGGAAAATGATCGCCAGCGCCAGACCGAAGGTGACCCACAATGCGCTACCTTCCTGAACGTACTGACGGGCCACGCCGGCGTAGTCGAAGGAAAAGCCTTCCGGTGCCTCTTCGCGAGCGATGTCTTCCACGGTCTTCAAAGCCTCACCCAGGCTGACCATGGGGACGCCCTGGATGATCGCAGCGTTCAGTTGCTGGAACTGGTTGAGCTGGCGTGGGCGAGCGCGATCGGTGAGGGTGATCAGGGTCGACAGCGGCAGCAACTGGCCCTGGTCGTTCTTCACGTAGTAATTGTTCAGCCAGCCGGGGTTGTCGCGGTACGGCCGCTCAACCTGAGCGATCACCTTGTAACTGCGGCCCTCAAGGGTGAAACGGTTGATTTCCGCCTCGCCCAGCAGGGTCGCCAGAGTGCCGCCTATGGTGTCCATCGACACCCCCATCTGCGCCGCCTTTGCCCGGTCGATGTCCACAACCACTTCGGGCTTGTCGAAGGCAAGATCGATATCGAGGAAGGCGAACTTGCCCGACTCCTGAGCGCGCGTCTTGATGCGTTGGGCCACTTCCAGCAGTGCCGGGTAGTCGCCAGCGGTATTGATCACGAACTGGAATGGCAAGCCCTCGCCAGTGCCGGGCAACGACGGCAGGTTGAAGCCGAAGATCTGCAGCCCGCTGATTTCCTCGAGTTTGGCCTGCACCAGCGGCAGTAGCTCCATCTGTGTGCGTTCGCGCTCGTCCCAAGGCTTGAGCAAAAAACCACCAATGCCGGTCTGTACGCCATTGAAGCCGTTGATCTGAAACGACGAATAATACTCGGGGAAGGCCTTGAACAGTGGTGTGAACTGGTCGGTGTAGGCGTTTAGGTAGTCAAGGTTGGTCGGCTGTGGCGAGCTGCTCATCATGAATATCACCCCCTGGTCCTCGTTGGGCGCCAGTTCGTTCTGGGTGAATGTGAGCAGCACCGGAATCAGGCACAGGATGATCACGGCAAACACCAGCACCACCGGCCGGCTGTCGAGGGTGGCGTGCAGCACGCGCTGGTAGCGCTCCTTCAGGCGTTCGAACAGCTGGTCGAGGCGGTGGGCCAAGCCTCTCGGGTTCTGCTCCCGGCGCAGCAGCAGGGCGCACATCATCGGTGACAGGGTAAGGGCAACGACACCTGAAATGATCACCGCCCCGGCCAGCGTCAGGGCAAACTCCTTGAACAGCGCGCCAGTGAGCCCGGTGAGGAAGCCGATCGGTGCATACACGGCGGCAAGGGTGATGGTCATCGACACCACAGGCATAGCGATCTCGCGCGCGCCTTCCAGGGCGGCGTCGAACGGCGACTTGCCTTCTTCCATGTGCCGGTGGATGTTTTCCACCACCACAATGGCATCGTCCACCACCAGGCCGATGGCCAGCACCATGGCGAGCAGGGTCAGCAGGTTGAGCGAATAGCCCATCATCTGCATGAAGAACAGTACACCGATCATCGACAGCGGTATGGTCACTACCGGAATCAGTACCGAGCGCAGGGCACCGAGGAACAGGAACACCACCACGATGACGATCAGCACCGCTTCGCCCAAGGTCTTGATTACTTCGTCGATCGAGGCCTGGATGAACCGCGTGGCGTCGTAGGCAATCGACACTTTCAGTGCCGAGGGCAGCTGGCTTTCCAGCTCTGGCATGATGCGCCGCACTTCCTTGATGACATCCAGCGGGTTGGCGGCCGGGGTGGCCTTGATGCCGATATAGACCGATGGGGTACCGTCGAACGAGCTGACCGTGTCGTAGTTTTCTGCGCCCATCTCGACCCGCGCCACATCGCCCAGCAGCACGCGGCTGTCACCGCTGGTCTTGAGCGGCAGGGCGGCGAACGCCTCGGCCGACTTCAGCTCGGTACTGGCGTTGACGCTGGTGACCACGTATTCACCCTTCACCTCGCCAGCGGCAGAAAGGAAGTTGTAGCGGCGCACGGCATTGGTCACGTCGGTAGCCGAAAGGCCGAAACCGGCCAGTTTTACCGGGTCCAGCCATAGGCGCATGGCGAACACCTGGTTGCCGAGGATCTCCGCCTCGGCCATGCCCGGCAAAGTGGCCAGCTTGGGCTGAATTACCCGTGACAGGTAGTCGGTGATCTGCGGGTTGCTCATTTCCTTGCTGTAGAAACTGACGTACATCAGCGCCGAGGCGTCGGCAGCTTCCTTGCTCAGTACCGGGTCTTCTGAGTCCTGGGGTAGCTTGTTGCGCACCTCATTGGCCTTGGCCAGCAGCTCGGTGAACAGCCGGTCGCTGTCGGCGCCAATGCGCGCGTAAATGGAAATGATCGAGAAGTTCTGCCGGCTCACCGACGTCATATAGTCGATGCCTTCTGCGCTGGCCAGGCTTTGCTGCAATGGCTGGGTGATGTAGCCCTGAATGGTTTCGGCGTTGGCCCCGGGGTAGGCGGTGGTGACCGTGATCAGGGCGTTTTCCATTTGTGGGTACTGGCGGATCTGCAGCTTGTTCCAGGCCTGGAAGCCGAGCAGCAGAATCAGCAGGCTGACCACGCTGGCCAGCACCGGGCGGCGGATGAACGGGTCGGTGAACGCCATGCCAGCCTCCTGTCAGTCCTTGGCCGCTGCGCCCGGTTCGGGCTTTAGGGCGTTGTCCTGGCCAATGCGTATCGCGGCACCGGGGGTGAGTTTCAGCTGCCCGGCGGTGACCACCTGTTCCCCAGCCTGCAGGCCTTCGCTGACCACAACTACGCCGTCTCGGCGCTCGCCAGTCTGCACCGTGCGCTGTTCGGCGACCCGCTGGGGTCGGCCCTTGTCGTCGTATTCCGGCTTGCCGTTCTCGTCCTTTTTCGGTGAGGCGACATACACCGAGTTGCCGTACAGGGTGTAGGTAATGGCGCTTTCCGGCACCACCACTTGCGGCTGCGGGTTGGGCAGCAGGATCAACAGGCTGGCAAACATGCCTGGCAGCAGTTTGCCGTCGGGGTTGGCCATGGTGGCGCGTACCAGCAGGTTGCGCGTGGTCTCCTCGACCTTGGGGTTGATGGCGCTGAGGCTGGCGGGAAAGCGCTGGCCCGGGTAGGCGGCCACATGCACCAGCACCTGCTGGCCCAGGCTCAGGTCTGGCAGGGCCTGTTCCGGCACGTTGAAGTCCACGTACAGGCTGGACGTGTCTTGCAGGGTGGCGATCACCGTGCCGGCGGCCAGGTATTGGCCAATGTCCACTTGGCGGATGCCGATGGTGCCGCTGAAAGGCGCATTGAGTCTCTTCTTGATTTTCTGCGCCTTGAGCTGCTCGACCACTGCCTGGTTGCGCCGGTACTGGGAGGAAAGGCGATCGAACTCGCCGCGGGAGATGGCCGAATCGCCAACCAGCTGGCTGCCTCGGCCGAAATCGACCTTGGCCAGGCCCAGGTCGGCCTGGGCGGTGCCGAGCAGGGCTGTCTCCTGATCATCGTTGAGCTGCAATAGCAGTTGCCCGGCCTTGACCCGCTGGCCTGAGTCGAAGTGCAGGGATTTGACGATGCCTTCCACCTCCAGGCTCAGGTCCACGCCCTGCAGTGCCTTGAGGCTGCCGACAGCGGGCAGGCGCTCCTGCCACTGGCGCTGTTCGGCCATGGCAGCCGCCACGGTGATGGGTGGCTTGGGGGCAGTGAACATCTGGATCTGCTGGTAGATCGAGAAGGCTTTGTACCCCCCCAGGGCCAGCACGATCAGCAGAACCACGGCCAACATGATGAGCATGCGGCGGCGCAGCATAGGTCCGGTTCCTTGGATGCAGTTGTTATTCGCTTCAACACGACAACGGGCGATCCTGCCCACGTGTGAATGGGGGAAGTATTGACTGTTTTTCGGGAGGAGGGGCGTGAAATGCCTGTGCCGGCCTTTTCGCGGCTAAAGCCGCTCCTACAGGGACTGTGTAGAACCTTGTGGGATCGGCTTTAGCGGCGAGAAGGCCAGTGAGTGCAACAGAACAATCAGACGAGATGCAGGTGGTTGTCCCAGAAGCCGGACGGCAGGTTCATCGGTTGCCCGACCAGTTCGGCCTTGCGGCAATCGTAGAACCGGCAGCGGCCCTGCCCGGAGGTGACGACAAAACCGTCCTTCACCGCGCCAACGCCTGCGCAGTCGGGCATCGGGGCATCCAGCCGCACCGCGCCGCTGTCCAGGTCCCAGACGAACAGGCGGTTGGCCCGCGGCGCAGTCAGCGCCACCAGCCGCAGCTCGCTGTGGATGGCAACGCTTGCAGTGTATTGGGCCATGGCTTGCAGTTGCCGCTCCGGCACCGGGAAGGCCTTGAATGGCTCGCCCGGGCGCTTGATCGCCAGCAGCTCGGCAGTTTCATCGGCATCGCCCATGAACTGCTGGCAGGCGGCGATGGTGCCATCGCTGGCCACTGCCAGGTGTCGCACGCTGTTCATCTGCTGGGCCAGGGTTTCCTTGCTCAGCAGGGTACCGTCGCGCTGCATCAGCACCAGGCTCGGTTGCATGGCGTCGAGGTTCATCTCGACACGGCTTTCGGCTTCGGTACGGATACCGCCGTTGGCCACGACCAGCGTTTCGCCGTCGGGTAGCCAGGCAACCTCGTGCGGGCCGATACCGTGGGTCGGGATCTCGCCAGTGTGTACCAGGCGCTCGCCTTCGAAACGGTACACGCCAAGCACGCCGCGCCCCGGGTCGGTGGTGTCGTTCTCGGTGGCATACAGCCATTCGCCGCCTTTGTGCACGACGGCGTGGCCATAAAAGTGCCGGTTCGGCTGCGAGGCTACCGTTTGCAGCAGGCGCCCGTCACGGAGGTCGATCAGGTAACTTTCAGTACCAGGGCGGCGGGCGACAAACAGGGCGATTGGCTGCTCGGGGTGGTGGATGATGGCATGGCAACGCTGAGCGACCTGCGTGCTGAACACCTGTGTGCCGTCCAGGCGAAAACCTACGGCATAGTGCTGGCCGTCGCCGTTGTCACGCGCCGAGAGCAGCAAGGGTTCGCTGCCTTTGTTGCGGAACAGGCTCCAGCCGCCCAAGGTGAGGGCGCTGAGCAATACGCTACCGAGTTTGAGTGCCTGGCGTCGCAGCATGATCAGTCACCGTCGTTGGCATTGAAGCCCAGCTGGATGTTCAGCGCCTTGGCCAGATCGCCTTCGTGCAGGCGGTGGACGACGTTTAGGCTGTCGTAGATCTGGTTGAGGGTTTGCTGACCGGCGTCGTCGGCCAGCAGCTCACCGAGCGTTTTCTGGTTATCGGCCAGTAACTTGAGCGAGGTAGCGTAGGCGGCGTCGATCTTGTCCGCCAGCGCTTTCTGATCGCTGGGCAACAGGCCGCGCAGGCCCTGGTTGTCTACCCCGACCCAGACGGCTTCGGCGGCCTTGAGGCTGGCCTGCAGGCTGTTCATCGAGTTGTGGCTGCGCCAGGCCTCGGCCTGCAGCGGCTGCGGAATGCCCTTGCTCTGACGGCCCATCGGTGCGCCGAGCTTCTTCTTCAGGGTGTCCAGGGCGGTAACCTGAGCGCGCAGCAGGTCGGCGATAGCCTCGTGGGAGTCGGCGTAGCGCTGGTTGGGGAACTTGGTCATCTGCGAGAGCATGCCGTCGGTGCTGTTCCAGCCTTTGAGAATTTCCTCTGCCAAGGCCTTCTGGTGCGCGCCGATGGCCACCAGCAGCGGGCAGTAGCGGGCTTTCTGTTCGGCAGTGGCGATGTCCGGCTTGCTGTCGAACAGGATGTACTCATAGGCCGACAGGCCACGCACCACCACGCTGGACTTGCCCAGGACCTCAGCATCAACCGGCTTGTCGCCGTTGACCAGTTGCTCGACCTGACGGCCGACCAGGTTTTTCTTGTCGGGCCAGAACTGTACCTGCCAGGCACGGTTGCCTTCGGCCAACGGGCCGACCAGCAGCGGCTGCAGCTCAGCCCAGGCTTTTTGTGCGTTGAGGAAGTCGGCGCGGGCTTTGTCCAGGCTTTCCTTGCCTTCGCAGTAGGCCAGGGCGCTGGCAGCCAGCGTACGGTCGGCTTCGACCCAGCGGCTGTAGGTAGGCAGGATCACCTGGTTGGCGATGGCGGCGGAGGTCACTGCTTGCGGGTCCTGTGGCGAGCAGGCACCGAGGGCGAGTGCGGCGAGGCTTGTGAACAACAGTTTGGGTCGGAACATGCCCGGCTCCTTTGCGCGTTTAAAGTGAGTTCAGGAACGCCAGCAACGCGGCGCGCTGCTCGGCATTGAAAGTGAGTACGAAGTTGCGTGCCGCCTCGGCTTCGCCACCGTGCCACAACACGGCTTCAAGCAGGTTGCGGGCGCGGCCGTCATGCAGAAACTGGCTGTGGCCACTGACCGTTTCGCTCAGACCGATGCCCCACAGTGGCGCGGTGCGCCAGTCCTGGCCGTTGGCGGCGAATTCGGTGCGCTCGTCGGCCAGCCCCGGGCCCATGTCATGCAGCAGCAGGTCGCTGTAGGGGCGGATGACCTGGTTGGCCAACTCTGGTTCGGCGGCGTCGGCGGCGGTGGTGAACTGCGGTGTGTGGCAACCTTGGCAACCCGCCTGGTAGAACAGGTTCTTGCCCGCCAGTACCTGTGGCGAGCCGACGTCGCGGCGGGCCGGCACAGCCAGGTTGCGGGTGTAGAACGTGACCAGGCGCAGGATGTTGTCGCTGACTTCTTTTTCGCCATCGGCACCGTCGCCGTTGGGCGCAGCCAGGCAGCCGGTTTGTGCCGGGGTGCAATCGTCGTTGGGCTGCAGGGTGCTGGTCAGCCCCATGTCGCCGGCAAAGGCGTGCACGTTCTGCTGGTTGACGTTGGGCTGCCCGGCTTTCCAACCGAACCGGCCGATCACTGTTTTGCCCTGGGCGTCGTCCCATACACGGTTGGCCCGCCCGCGGATGCCATCGCGGTTACGGTCGTCCGGGTCTTCGTTGGCCAGCAGGTCGGTTTCGGGGATAGCCTCAAGCAGGCCCAGGCCGATCATCGGTGGTGCCACCCGCGCGGAAAAGCGCGTGTCGGGGTGCATCACACCATAGCCGAGCTGGGTGATTTGCAGGGCCGGCTTGCGCAGCTCGACCTGGTGGCCGTCCTTGAATGACACGGTTTCGCGGGTGTAGCTCACCCGCACCTTGCCTTCCGGCGCCACGCCCGGGATGGCCATGTCCTGCAACTGGGTGCCGTAGACCGGCTCTGGCACCACGCCGAGGCGCTCGATCACTTTGGCCAGGTAGGGTTGGTCGGGGATCGACAGGCGCACCAGCATACCTACCGCGTTGCTGTCGCCCGGCTCTGGCGGGTGGCCACGGCCATCGCGCACGTGGCAGTTCTGACAGGCGTTGGTATTGAACAGCGGGCCCAGACCATCACGCGCGGTGGTGGTGGACGGGGCGATCACCCAAGGGTTGCGAAAGAAGCTGTTGCCAACGGCGAAGTCCAGGCGCAGCTCTGGCGAGAGGTTGGCCGAGGGCAGGGAATAGGCATTGCGGTCGCTGCGCTGCACGGTCGCTTTGCCACCCGACAACGCTTCGCCGGGCTCGGCGTGGGTAAAACGCGGGGCGTCGTCACAGGCGGCCAGGGCACAGGCCAGCAGCAGGGGGGGGAGTCGGGACAGCGACAAGGACATCGAGAATCCTGGGCGTGAGCGAAAAAACCGGCGTGCAGCTTAGCAGGCCCAGGATCATTGAATAAGAGCAATTTGCGTTTGCTTGATGAAATCGCTGCGAGCGCTCCTGCTCAGGCCATATAGAGCATGAAGTGTCGGTTGACCAGGTTGACGATCAGGTTCTTGTTGCCGCCACCGCGATTATCGCCGGTGACCTCGATGACTTCTTCGCTGGTGTATTCCATGGAGGAGGCGGTAATGCACTTGACTGCGTCCATGTGCGCAGGTTGCCAGTAATCCTGGAATATCCAGATGCTGGTGTCGGCAGACGGGCCGAGGATCAGGCGCAAGGCCTTGTGGTTCTCAGTCGATCTGCCGATCCACGGGATGGCCAGCGAGCCATTCCAGACGTGCTGGGCACCGACTGCCAGGCTGTTGCTACGGTTTTCACCGTCGATCAGGGTCAAGGTATAAGGGGTGTTATTGGCGATGGAGCGCAAGTAGGTGACGTTGGCCATGTTTTGTTTCCTTTTAATGTTCAGTTTTCGGGCGGGGTAACGGGCTAGTCGGGGCGCGATAGACATAGGCCGCGAGCAAGGTGATTTCGTTGAACGGGGGGTCGAGCTCGGCGGGATGAAAGCGACCAAGCAGCTGCAGGCCTTGGTCAATGGCGACCGCTTCGAACATTCGGCGGTCGGTTTCGTTGGGGTCGTACAGGTAGATCTTGCCGGGGCGAGCAACTACCCGGCACATTTCCTCGGCCACATGGCGGGTGATCGGGGCGCCCATCAGTGTCACGTGAGGGACTGCATGGTCGTCGAGGGGAAAGTCCGGAGCATCGTATTCGTATACGACAATGAGGTTGGGAATGTGCCCGCCTGCCAACGGCCCGTTGGAGATGAGCTGGCCAGCCTTGTTCAGGTTGTAGGCATCGTTGAATCCGGTAACGAGGTCTCCCCCATTCATGCGCTGGACGATTCGGCCTTCGCCCCAGACATCGAGAATCTGCAGCACTGTGCCTCCTGTTAGGTTTGATCGAAGGCCTACAGGATGAGCATCTGCGCGCGCGCCAGGCAGCGGGAAGCGTTTTACCCGGCAGCAAACGAAAACGCCCGGCACAAGGCCGGGCGTTTGCGATGAAGCACTACAGTGGGATCAGAACTCGTGATCCGCAGTGTCCGGGTTCAGGTTGGCAATGCCCAGCTTGCCCGCGGCCTGCTCGATCGCCCCGGTCTGCTTGACCAGTGCGGCGATGGCGTCACGCACGACCTGGTTACCTGCAGCATTGTCGGCGGCGATCAGCTGGTCGTAGTGCTCGCCTTTGAGGGCGTGGTCGACGATCACCTGGAGTTTGGCCTCGGTGGCTTCCAGATCGGCCTTGAGGGTTGCATCGGCGGCTGGGTCAACCTTGGCGACCAGCGACGACAGGCTAGGGCCGGTCAGCTTGGTGCCGTCCGCACGGGTGTACTCGCCCAGGTAGACGTTGCGGATGCCCTTGGCGTCGTAGAAGTGCGAGTAGTGGGTGTTGTCGCTGAAGCAGTCCTGCTCGTCTTCCGGCGAGTTGGCCTCCAGCGAAACTTTCATGCGCTCGCCCGCCAGTTCGCCCAGCGACAGGCTGCCCATGCCGAACAGCATCTTGCGCAGGCCGTCGTTGACAGGCTCGGCTTCCAGCTTGGCGCGGTAATTGTCGGCGACGTTCGGTGCCCAGTTGCCGACCATCTCTTCGAGGTCGGTGACCAGCAGGTCGGTAACCGCTTTCAGGTAGGCGCGGCGGCGGTCGTTGTGGCCGCCGGTAGCGCCCTGGCCTTCCAGGTAGTCGGATGCCGGGCGGTTGCCTGCGCCTGGGCCGGTGCCGTTCAGGTCCTGGCCCCAGAGCAGGAATTCGATGGCGTGATAGCCCGTGGCAACGTTGGCTTCGGAGCCAGCCAGCTCGTTCAGGCCAGCCAGTTTTTCGGGGGTGATGTCCTTGACGTCGACCTTCTCTTCACCCACCTGGATCTCGGTGTTGGCGACGATGTTGGCGCTGGCCGCCGGGTTGCCCAAGGCGTGCTCGTAGCTCTTGTCGACGTAGTCGATCAGGCCTTCGTCCAGGGGCCAGGCGTTCACCTGGCCTTCCCAGTCGTCGATGATGGTGTTGCCAAAGCGGAAGGTTTCGCTCTGCAGGTACGGTACGCGGGCGGCGAACCAGGCTTCCTTGGCGGCTTTCAGGGTTTCGTCGTTGGGCTTGGCGAGGAACGCGTCGACAGCGGTCTGCAGCGTCTTGGCAGTGCTCAGCGAGTCGCTGTACACGGCGTATACCATGTCGGTGTAATGCTTGACCACGGCTTTGCCGGCTGCTTCGTCGACAGCGCCTGGCGCAGCAGCGGTGGCAGCAGCAGGTGCCTGGGCTTGCGCCGCGGCGGCTTTTTCGTCCTTGCCTTCACCGCAACCGGCGAGGGCGATGGCAATGGCCAGCAGACTGGCGGAGGCCAGAGGCATTCGAATCATTGTTGGTTTTCCTGCATCGTGTGGTTGGACCAAAGGGGTGGACCGTGCGCCGTGGCACGCGAAACTACAACATCATGCGAAAGATTTGCATTTGCTGTAAAGGGGCGGCGCGCAATTCATGTAAATCCGGGGCACAGCCTGTAACCGGGCAGGTGGCCTCAGGACACCGAAACCCGGTTGCGTTGCGCTTGCTTGAGGAAGTGGGTCAGTTCACGGGCCGAAAGGGGTTTGCTGTAGTGGTAGCCCTGGCCCTCGTGGCAACCCTGGGCCACGATGTAGGTTTCCTGCTCGGCCGTTTCCACGCCCTCGGCGATTACCTGCATACCCAGGCTCTTGCCCAGCTGGATGATGGCGCGAACGATGGTGGCGTCGTCATCGTCGTCGAGCAGGTCCTGAACGAAACTCTTGTCGATCTTGATCTTGTCCAGGGGCAGCGACTTCAGATAGCTGAGTGACGAGTAGCCGGTGCCGAAGTCGTCGATGGCTATCAGCGCCCCGGAGCGGCGCAGGCTCAACAGGTGCTGGGCGGCGGTGCTGATGTCTTCCATCAGGCCGGTTTCGGTGACTTCCAGTTCCAGGCTGCGCGGTGGTAAGCGATAGGCTTGCAGCAGGTTGTTGACCACCCGAGGCAGCTCGCTGTGGTGCAGTTGCACGGTAGACAGGTTGACCGCCATGCGCAGGTCGCTGAAGCCCTGGTCGTGCCATTCGCGCAGTTGTCGGCAGGCCTGGTCAAGCACCCATTCGCCGATGCTGATGATGCTGCCGTTCTGCTCGGCCAAGGGGATGAACTGGTCGGGTGGCACCATGCCCAGCTCCGGGTGCTGCCAGCGCAGCAGGGCCTCTACGCCGACTACTCGGTGGTCGCGGTAACTGATCTGTGGCTGGTACACCAGGTACAACTGGTTGCGCGGCAGGGCTTCACGCAGGTCCTTTTCCAGTTCGCGACGGCGACGCATCTCGCTGTCGACGCTGGCGATATAGAACTGGTAGCGGTTGCGCGAACGGACCTTGGCCAGGGTCATGGTCTGTTCGGCTTTCTGCAGCAGTTTCTCGGTGCTGTCGCCGTCTTCCGGGAACAGGGTGATGCCGATGGTCGCGCGCAGGCGGATTTGCTCGTGGTCGAGGTCGAACGCCACTTCCAGGTCGTCGAGGATGCTCTGCGCCAGTTCGGCAGCCTCGTAAGGCTGCTCGATATTGGCCTGTACCAGGGCGAACTGGTCACCGCCCAGCCGCGCCAGGGCGCCGAGGCGGCCACTGTGGGCGCGTAGTCGGTCGGCCAGCGCCAGCAGCAACTGGTCACCGACCTGGTAGCTGAATTGTTCGTTGATGCCCTTGAAGTCGTCCAGGCCTAAGCACAGCACTGCCACGCGGTGCTGCAGGCGGCCGCCGTCGACGAGGATCTTGTCCAGTTGCTGCTGCAGTTGCTGACGGTTGGGCAGGCCGGTGAGGAAGTCGTACTGGGCCATGCGCTGCAGGCTGTTTTCCGCCTCGTGGCGCAGATGGGTGTTGCGTTCGATCGAGGCCAGCAACTGGTTGGCGGTGTTCACCCACAGCCCCAGTTCGTTTTTCTCGTGCCCCTTGAGCAGCGGTATCTGGTGCTGGCTGGGGCGGTCAGGGTTGATCTGGGTGAGATGCTCGATGATCTTCGACAGCGGTTTGGTCAGCAGCCAGTGGTAGACCAGGTACAGCACCAGGCCCATGGCCATGGCCCGCAGCACCCCGGAAATGAAGATGATCACCGCGTTGATCAGGAAATCTTTACCGTAGGACGAGGTATCGAGGGTAATGCTGAGGTCACCGTAGTATTCGCTGTAAGGGCCGCGGCCGACCAGTTGCGTGGTGTAGGTGCGTTCCTGGCCGAGGATGAGGTCGGTGAGCCAGCGCATGGACATGTCCTGCAGCGGGCGGGACTTTTCTGCCAGCATGGTTTCGTTGGGATGGCCAATGGAGGCCATGCGCACCGACTCGTCCTGGAACAGGCCTTCGATGACCTGCATGCCCATTTCACGGTCGAGGCTGTACACCGCCTGGGTCGAAGGGTCACGGAACATGTCGAGGATGCGCTGGGCATCATTGTTCACGGCTTGGCGGGTCTTGTAGGTGTCGTAGATGATTTGCGCACAGCTGAGCACGACGCCAACCGCCAACGCCGACAGCAGCACGACCCTGAGCAACTTGACCGACAAGCTGTTCCGCAATTCCAGCTTCAATGGGGTTTCCTTAATCCATGCGCATGGCATCATTTTGCCATCAACGATGACGATACACTACCGGCCGACCATTAGCAGTGTATCGGTTGCCTGACCCCGCAACTTGAATGCGCTGTGTCAATCTTCCAGAGGTTTGATGTTAGCGTGGTATGCGGCCTGAGCAAGCGTTTTGCGGGTGGGGCGCAGGTGAAAACGTGCTGGCTGCTTCGCGGATAGCCCGCCCCCACAGGCATGGCACATTCCTCGAGCAGAGGGCCTGTGGAGCGGACCTGGATGTGCACGCGGCCGAAGAAGTGGATGGGTTCCTGTGAGGGTAAGCAACCACCGGTTTACGCCAGCAGACGAGCACAGCATCCGCCATCAGGCAGACACTGTGAATGGACGCGCTAGCGGGCCGTTGCAGGCAGGGGGAAGGTTATTTGCAATGAGCGTTGCTGACCGGCCATTGTTCAGGTTCGGAAGGCTCGGTCAGGAATATGTCCGACTGGGGCAGTGCTATCGGGACGGCCAAGATCCCAGGCCCACTTTTGTTGGCCGCTGACTGCATCGTAAGCGCGAAACACGCCTGACGGTGCCGGGCGCACATCCGAGTCCAGCACCCGGCCACCTGTGATGACCACCCCACGCCTTGACCAGGCCGGAAACGTTAGCTGGAGTAATCTGCGCTGCAGCGGAATAGTGGTTGCCGAGGTTCGAGCCAGCATAGGCGGTCCAGTTGGTCTTGTCGTGAGACGCGGCGACGTTGGCGTCTGGTGATGCCACCGTGCTGCGGCTGAACGGTTGCTGTGAATGCGCGGTGATAGCCGGTGAGTCGGCCAGATGAACGGTATTCGGGAAAAACAGCGGTGCCAGGATGGTGGCCGCCATCAGCAGCGGCAGCACGCCCATGATGCTGAAATACAGTGCCTTGTTGATTTTGGTGAAGTCGCGGCGGACCAGTGGCCAGAAAGCCAGAAAGATCACACTGAGCAGTACCAGCCAGGCGAGGCGTGGAATATAGGCCCAGCCGTTGTACCCCGACTCCCAGATCGCCCAACCGTAGGTGGCCAGGGATGCTGCGCCATAGAGGTAGATTCCGACCGCCTTCTTCAGGCCCATGAGTGCGGCGGCCAGCAACAATGCGGTGCCCATCATCGCGTAGTAAGGCGAGCCACCGGCATTGACCAGCGCGCCTCCCTGATAGGCCAGTGTCAGGCCAAGCAGGGCCAGCAGAATCGTGTACACCCCGAACAGAAGGCTCGAGACCCCCGTCCCTTTAGCCAACGTTCCTTGTTCCATTGCATCCATTCCTGTGTGATTCGGTGCCACAGTGCGTCCGAGCGGTGCAAATATTGCTCATCATTGCAACGAAATACAATAAGCGGCGAAAGATTTACTCGGGGCGCCGATTTTTCAGGTTATTTTGTATCTTGTATGAAAAGGAGGCAATGGCTAAGCTGCCACGCCTGATTCACGCGCGGGATTGGAGGAAGGTAGGAGAAGGGTTATGCCTGCTGGCTTTCCTGCAAGGCATCCTGGCCGGTTTTGAGGCGGCCGACTTCGTCCAGATGTTTCCAGAGAAACCGTGCGGCCTCTTCACGCCGACCGGACTCTATCAGGTCGAGCAGGTGCAGGTGCTCCAGGCATTGCGTCATCAGGCGACTGCGGTCGACGTTGGCTTTGTAGCTCATGAAGCGTCTGAGCTGGTTTTGCCGGCGTATGGCATCGATGAAGAAGAGGTTGCCCGAGCATTGCACGATCATTTCGTGAAACTGGGCGCCGATTTCAAACAGTTGGGCACGTGACAGCGTGTGAATCTCGCCGTCGAGCATGGCCTGCTGTTGCGCCCTGGCTTTGGCAAAGGCGGCCTGGTTCACGTTGTAGCCCGGCTCACGCAGTGCGGCCGGCTCGATGGCCATGCGGAAGCGGTAGCTCTGGATGTGGGTCTGGGCGTTGTGCACGAATTCGTTGAGGCTCCAGCCTTGCCCGGGCTTGCGCTCCACCATGGCTTCGCTTGCCAGCCGGTTGAGGACCTTGAGCAGTTGCCCGCGAGGCACAGAGTAGCGTCGCAGTAGCTGGGCTTCAAAGAATTCGGCAGGGATTTCCCCGTTGAGGATGTCGTCCACCACACGCAGGTAGAAGTCTTCGAAGGGGTCGCAGGCGGGCGGTACGGTGGCTTCCTGGATCTGCCCGGCGTCCTGTTTCAGAAAATAGCCGCGATTGGGCTCCTGCACCGCGATGTTCCACTCGGCGAGCAGGGCGAATACCCTGCGGATGGGGGAGCGGGAGACATCGAAGGCTTGGGCGAAGGTCTGCTCGCGCAATGGCTCGCCGGCCTTCATCGACCGGGCGCGGATCATCTCGATGACGCGAGGGGCCAATTGCAGGGCGAGATCTTTCTTGATCACAGGCTGTATTCCGAATGATTGACTTCAGTCGATCCGGCAGATTTGGGTCGGACTGGGGCAGGAAAATACCACACACGAAGGTCCTGAGTATCTGCACGCAGCGAGCTGGCGCAGTTGCCGCCAGCGCAGCGCCGGAGCCGCGGCTCAGGCTTTGGAACGACGAATGTTTTCTTCCCGGGATGGATCGTTACACATGCTCAAATTCAATGCTCACCTCGGCTTCCAGTTCAACGAACTGCCTTTTCTGCAGCGTATCGAAGCCGCTGCTGCCGCCGGATTTCGCGCGGTGGAATTCCCCTCGCCCTATGAGTTGGATGCGAGTTTGTTGGCTGATCAACTGGCGAAGTATGCGTTGCCATTGATCCAGTTTGCCGCACCGGCTGGCGTTTCCAAGGGCATTGCTGCGGTGGCGGGCAAGGAGCCCGAGTTTCGTGACGGGCTGCGCCAGGCAGCCAGCTATGCCCGCACACTGGCATGTACGGATGTGCACCTGATGTCCGGGATAACCCACGAGGATGGCGCCGGCAAGGTGTACGCGAGCAACCTGGACTATGCCGTGAAATTTTTCGAGGACCAGGGGCTGCGGCCATTGATCGAAGTGATCTGCACGCAGGAAATGCCAGGGTATTACATGTCCGACTTCAGCAAGGCACAGCAGGTGCTGGAGGCGCATGCGAGTCTCGGGCTGATCCTTGATCTTTACCATGCACAGTTGTTGACCGGAAATGCGGCCGATGTGCTGGCACAGTTCTTTGAGCGTACGGTGCATGTGCAAGTGGCCGACTGTCCTGGGCGGCATCAGCCGGGGACGGGGCAGATGGACATTGCAGGGTTGTTTGCGACGCTGGAGCAGCGCGGGTATGCGGGGTGGGTCGGGTGTGAGTACCGGCCTAAGGGCGCTACCGCAGATAGCCTTGGCTGGCTTGGTCAGTACGCTTCATGAAAGCCCTGTGCGCTGGCCCGTTCCAGATCCCTTGAAAAAAAACCGATGCCAGAAGACTGGCATCGGTTTTTTGAGGAAGCCCGGCGTGGGCGGCAATGCTGGACTGACAGCATTACGGCACGTGGCCGGGTTTCTTGCTCAAGGCTGAGGGACTCAGGCCTTGAAGGTCTTGCCTTCGAACTGCTCGGCAACGAAGGCCCAGTTGACCAGGTTCCAGAACGCCTCGACGTACTTCGGACGCAGGTTGCGGTAGTCGATGTAGTAGGCGTGTTCCCAGACGTCGCAGGTCAGCAGCGGGGTGTCGCCGCTGGTCAGTGGGCAGCCGGCGCCGATGGTGCTGGCCAGGGCCAGGGAACCGTCAGCTTTCTTCACCAGCCAGCCCCAGCCGGAACCGAAGGTGCCAACCGAAGTCTTGGTGAACTCTTCCTTGAACTTGTCGAAGGAACCGAAAGCGGCGTTGATGGCGTCAGCCAGGGCACCGGTCGGCTGGCCGCCGCCGTTTGGCGACAGGCAGTTCCAGTAGAAGGTGTGGTTCCAGACTTGAGCGGCGTTGTTGAAGATGCCGCCCGAAGAGCTCTTGACGATCTCTTCCAGGGTCTTGCCTTCGAATTCGGTGCCTGGGACCAGGTTGTTCAGGTTCACGACATAGGTGTTGTGGTGCTTGTCGTGGTGATACTCCAGGGTTTCCTTGGAGATGTGCGGCTGCAGGGCATCATGGGCGTACGGCAGCGGCGGCAATTCAAAAGCCATGGTGGATCTCCTGATTCAGGTCTGTTTGCGGTTTGCGCAAGGCCGATCACGGGCGGCCCGATAAGCGTCGGCGAGTCTGTACTCTTTGCGACGCAAGCGCTGGATCATAGCACCGGGCCCGGCGCATAACCACGCAACAAACATAGGGAATAGAGGTTCCGGAGGGGTTGGGCTGAGCCGACCGGCGGCTCGCCGTTGCGCGGGTGTTGCCTGTGAGACTGAGTGTCGCTCGATCTTGCAGTCGATGAATATGCCGCGCCAAGCCCCGAGGTCAGTTGAAGATCAGTTGCGCAGCCACCGCAAACATCATCACTGCCACCATCAGGTCGAGCATGCGCCAGGTCGCCGGCCGCGCCAGCCACGGTGCCAGCCACGCCGCGCCAATGGCCAGGGTCGAGAACCACAGCAGCGAAGCGCTGGCCGCCCCGGCCACGTAGGCGCCAGGGGCGGACTGTTGGGCGCCCAGCGAGCCGATCAGCAACACCGTGTCGAGGTACACGTGCGGGTTCAGCAGGGTCACCGCCAGGGCGCTGAGCAGCACGGCGCGACGTGAGCGAACGCCCTGGCCTTGCTGGTGCTGCAGGCTCTGCTTGGAGCAGGCGCTACGCAGCGCCTTGGCGCCGTACCAGATCAGGAACACCGCGCCGCCCCAGCGGGCAATCGCCAGCAAGGTCGGATTATGTGCCAGCACGGTGGCCAGGCCGAATACCCCGGCGGCCACGAGGATGGCATCACAGACGATGCACAGTGCTGCCACCGGCAGATGATGCTCACGGCGCAGGCTCTGGGCGAGGACGAAGGCGTTCTGGGCGCCGATGGCCATGATCAGGCCGAAGGCCACCAGCATGCCATTGAGATAGCTTTGCCACATGGCAGGGCTCTCCAAAAAGGGTCACGGAAGATGCTGGCCATTGTGATGTTCGGCGCTGTATAAGAAAAACAAATAAAGCTGATCACCCATTAGGAAAATCGATGTTCGACTACAAGCTGCTGGCTGCCCTTGCGGCAGTGATCGAACAAGGCGGTTTCGAGCGTGCAGCGCAGGTACTGGGCTTGTCGCAGTCGGCCATTTCCCAGCGCATCAAGTTGCTTGAGGCGCGGGTCGGCCAGCCGGTACTGGTGCGTGCCACGCCGCCCGGCACGACCGAAGTCGGCCGCCAGCTACTCAACCATGTGCAGCAGGTGCGCCTGCTCGAGCGCGACCTGCAGCGCCAGGTACCGGCGCTGGACGAAGAGGGCATGCCGGAGCGCCTGCGCATCGCCCTCAACGCCGATAGCCTGGCCACCTGGTGGGCCGGCGCGGTGGGCAACTTCTGCGCACAACAGAACGTGCTGACCGACCTGGTGGTTGAGGACCAGGAAGTGGGCCTTAAACGCATGCGTGCCGGAGAAGTGGCAGCCTGCCTGTGTGGGAGTGAGCGGCCTGTAGCCGGCGCACGCAGTTTGCCCCTGGGGGCCATGCGCTACCGGGCGCTGGCCAGTCCCGTGTTCATGGCGCGGCACTTCCCCCAAGGTTTTGTCGCCAGCCGCTTGGCCCGTACCCCGGCGATCGTGTACGGCCCGGACGATTTTCTGCAGCATCGCTACCTGGCATCGCTGGGCATAGAGGGTGGTTTCCTGCACCACCTGTGCCCTTCATCCGAAGGCTTCCTGCGCATGACCGAGGCTGGGTTGGGGTGGGGCCTGGTGCCCGAACTGCAGGCCCGGGAGCAACTGGCCAGTGGGCAATTGGTGGAAATCTGTCGCGATACCCCCATCGATGTACCGCTGTACTGGCATCATTGGCGCAATGGCGGGCAATTGCTCGCGCAATTGACCGACCACCTGCGGCACACCGCACAACATTGGCTGGTGCCCTTGTAGCCATGGCTGGCGTCAGTTGCATCTGAAATCTGGCAAGACGGAGTGTTACATGCGAATTCTGGTCACCGGCGCGAGTGGCTTCATTGGCGGGCGCTTTGCGCGTTTCGCCCTGGAGCAAGGCCTGGACGTGCGCGTCAGCGGCCGCCGTGCCGAAGGGGTCGAGCACCTGGTCAAGCGTGGCGCACAGTTCATCCCGGGCGACCTGGGTGACGCCGAGCTGGCCCGGCGTTTGTGCCAGGGTGTCGAAGCCGTGGTGCACTGCGCTGGCGCGGTGGGGAACTGGGGGCGCTATCAGGATTTCTACCAGGGCAACGTGGTGGTGACCGAGAACGTGGTCGAGGGCTGCCTGAAGGAGCATGTGCGGCGCCTGGTGCATCTGTCTTCGCCGTCGATCTATTTCAATGGCCGTTCGCGTCTGGACATCCGTGAAGACCAGGTGCCGCGTCGCTTCCACGATCACTATGGGCAAACCAAGTACCTGGCCGAGCAGAAAGTGTTCGGTGCCCAGGAGTTCGGCCTGGAAGTGCTGGCGCTGCGTCCGCGATTCGTCACCGGCGCTGGCGATGCCAGTATCTTCCCGCGGCTGATGCAGATGCAGCGTAAAGGGCGTGTGGCGATCATCGGTAATGGCCTGAACAAGGTCGATTTCACCAGTGTCCACAACCTCAACGAGGCGCTGCTGAGTGCATTGTTCGCTGATGACCGGGCGCTGGGCCAGGCTTACAACATAAGCAACGGCCAGCCACTGCCGCTGTGGGACGTGGTCAACTACGTGATGCGCCAGATGCAGCTTCCCCAGGTGACCCGCTACCGTTCCTATGGCCTTGCCTACAGCCTGGCCGCGCTGAACGAGGCGGCCTGCATGTTATGGCCAGGGCGTCCGCAACCGACCTTGTCGCGCCTTGGAATGCAGGTGATGAGCCGTGATTTCACCCTGGATATCAGCCGTGCCCGGCAGTACCTGGGCTATGAGCCCAAGGTCAGCCTGTGGACGGCGGTGGATGAATTCTGTGGCTGGTGGAAGCATTTGCCGCCCGGCTGATAATGGTCATCAATGCACCCCGTTGGCGGTTTATACTCGTGCCTCTTTGTGACTACCGCGGTTGAATCTCTACATGCGTAACCATGCTCACGATGACTTCGATGACGTGCCTGCCTTGCGTGCGGGCACCGTTGATGATGACGAACTGATACCGGCGCATGTGATGCGCAGCCGCCAGAAAGCCACCCGCGGGGCCAGCACGGCGCCGTTGTGGGCTTTGATCGGTGCCTCGTTCATCGCGTTGGCGGGCCTGGGCTGGTGGAGCTTCCAGCAGATCTCGCTGATGGAGCAGCAACTGGTGGCGACCCAGGAAAGCTTTGCCCGCATCAGTGAGGAGGCGGCTGGGCGACTTCAGGCGATCAGTGGCAAAGTGGCGGCCAGCGAGTCAGGCGCCACTACCAGCACTGAGGCATTGAAGCTGCAGCTGCGCCAGTTGCAGAAGGGTGTTGCCGGACAGACCGGCGACCTGGGCAAGCGTCTGGAGCAGGTGCTGGCCGATACCCGAGAACAGCAGAAGGCCGTGACCGAGCTGCAAAGCCAGTTGCAGGCGCAGTTGAAGCTGGTGAATGGTGAGCTGGCGGCGCTGCGTTCGGGCCAGGTCGATGGTGGCAAGCTTGATGCCCAGTTGAAGAGCCTGAACGAGCAGGTTGCCGCGCTGAAGGCTGCGCAGGTGGATGGCGGCAAGCTGGACGGCCAGCTCAAGAGTTTGGGTGGCGAGGTGGCAGCGTTGACGAAGCAGGGCAACCCGAGTGCGGCTATCCAGAGCCTGGAGCAGGACATGGTCGTGCTCAAGAGCCAGATCGACAACCGCCCGGCTGCGGCGTCCTCCAGTGGTGCTTCGGTGAAGGAGTTCGATGCCTTCCGTGCGCAGATGACGCGTAACCTGAATACGCTGCAGAGCCAGATTCAGAACCTGCAGCAACAGATCAACGCCCGTCCGTGACATCAGCTGAGCCTTGTTCGCGGGCACGATCGCTCCCACAGGATCAAGAACAGCTTTCAAGCTTTTCGCTGTACCGGTGGGAGCGGGCGTGCCCGCGAATGGCCCTCGATCACAACCGCGGATAATCGATGTAACCCACCGGCCCCTTGCCATAGAAGGTTTCGGGGTGTGCCTCGTTCAACGGTGCATCCGCTGCCAGCCGTGCCGGCAGGTCGGGGTTGGCGATGAATGGCACTCCAAACGCCACGGCATCCGCTTTGCCACTGGCCAAGGCCGCATTGGCACTGGCCTTGTCGAACCGCTCGTTGACGATGTACGGGCCACCGAATGCCTCTTTGATCAGCGGCCCGATGCTGTCGTCGGCTTCCCGCTCCCGTGAGCAGATGAAGGCGATGCCGCGTTTGCCCAGCTCTCGGGCCACATAGGTGAAGGTCTCGGCGCGGTCGGCGTCGCCCATGTCGTGGGCGTCGGTACGCGGTGCCAGGTGCACACCTACGCGCTGCGCGCCCCACACTTCAATGGCCGCATCGGTCACCTCCAGCAACAGGCGCGCGCGGTTTTCCAGCGAGCCACCGTAACGGTCGGTGCGCTGGTTGGTGCTGCTTTGCAGGAACTGGTCGAGCAGGTAACCGTTGGCGCCATGGATCTCCACACCATCGAAACCGGCAGCCTTGGCATTTTCGGCACCACTGCGGTAGGCCTCGACGATGTCGTTGATTTCTTCGGTTTCCAGCGCCCGCGGGGTAGGGTAGTCACTCAGTGGGCGCACCAGGCTCACATGGCCCTTGGGCTGGATCGCGCTGGGGGCCACAGGCAGTTCGCCATTCAGATAGCTGGGGTGGGAGATACGACCCACGTGCCACAGTTGCAGGAAGATGCGACCGCCCGCGGCATGCACGGCCTTTGTCACGTTGTTCCAGCCACGTACCTGTTCATCGTTCCAGATGCCGGGGGTATCTGGGTAGCCGACGCCCATGGGGCTGACCGAAGTCGCCTCGCTGAGGATCAGTCCGGCGCTGGCACGTTGTACGTAGTATTCGGCCATCAGCGCATTGGGCACGCGGCCTTCATCGGCGCGGCAGCGGGTCAGCGGGGCCATGATGATACGGTTGGGCAGTTGCAGGTCGCCCAGTTTGATCGGATCGAAAAGCGTGGTCATAGCGGTTACCTGCCTTGTCAAAGTGCTTGGCGCAGTTGTTCGAGAAACGCCTGGATGGTGGCTTCGTCGCGTTTGAAGAAGTGCCATTGGCCGATCTTCTGGCTGCTGATAAGCCCGGCGCGCTGCAACGTGGCCAGGTGGGCAGAGACGGTCGACTGCGACAGGCCGCAGCGTTGGTCGATTTGCCCGGCACACACACCGTTTTCGGTGCTGTGGTACTGGTCTGGGAACTGGGTTGCCGGGTCTTTCAGCCAGCTGAGAATTTCTCGCCTGACCGGGTGGGCCAGTGCTTTTATGATTTCGTCGAGATCGAGTGGCATGGTTTGAGGTTCGCTGTAGCGGTATATCGCGATAGGACGAAATATAATTCGCTGTATTTCGATATACAAATACGAAGGCGTTCTGAGCTGAGCACGAATCGATATATCGCGTTATAACGATATGTCGGGCGGCGGTGCTAGACTGCGCTCATGAACTACCTCGCACACTTGCACCTGGGCGGCCCGGCGCCGCAACAATTGCTTGGCAGCCTTTACGGCGACTTTGTCAAAGGCTCGTTGGAAGGGCGCTTTCCGCCCGCGCTGGAGGCGGCCATCCGGCTGCACCGGCATATCGACAGTTACACTGACCAGCACCCGTTGGTGCTGGCGGCTCTGGCACGTTTTCCGCGCGAGCGGCGGCGCTTTGCCGGCATCGTCCTGGATGTGTTTTTCGACCATTGCCTGGCACGGCATTGGAGCCACTACGCCGAGCAGCCGCTGGAGCAGTTCACTGGCGCGTTTTATCGGGTACTGCTGGCAGAGCCCGAGCTGCCTGGGCGGTTGGCGCGGATTGCGCCGTTCATGGCAGCGGATGACTGGCTCGGGGCGTATGGCGATTTTGCCACTCTGGAGCAGGTGTTCAACGGTATTGCCCGACGTTTGTCGCGGCCTGAGGGGATGGTTGGGGTGATGGTGGAACTGGAGCGGCTGTATGAGCCGCTGCTGGCGGATTTTCGCGAGTTTTACCCGCAGTTGCAGGCGTTTGCGGCGGTAGGGCGGATGTCTGACCGTTAGAGGTGTGTGGGTGATACTGGCCTCTTCGCGGGTAAACCCGCTCCTACGGGGAATGCGATCGGTGTAGGAGCGGGTTCACCCGCGAAAGGGCCAGAACAGGCAGTACACGCATTCAGGCAGCCCGCGCCTGCCGACGTGGCGCCATCTTTACGTCTTCAACCCCGAACAGCGTCAGGTGAATCGCCTGCTGTGCCTGCAACGCCAGCACTGCACGTTCCTTGCCCACGCTACCGATTGGCTGCAGCAGGTGGATGCACACCTCGCCCCGCGGCAGGGCGAACAGGCGCATAAGGTGGGACACCAGGTCGTCCTCACCAATGAACGGCGCTACCGGGTCGATCTGGCCATCACGCAGGTACTGAACAGCGACTGGCTGCACCGCCACGCCACGGTCGATGGCACCTGCCAGCAGGCGGCCATGAAAGGTGCGCAACGTGCGGCCGCTGGTAGTGGTGCCTTCGGGGAAGATCAACAGCGGACGGGCCAGCCCCAGTTGCCCGGCGATCTGTTCGCGCAGGCGCTGACTGTCGCCACCACCACGGCGAATGAACAGCGTGCCGGCCTTTTCCGCCAGCCAGCCGGCCACCGGCCAGTGACGCACTTCGGCCTTGGACAGGAAAGACAGAGGCGTGAGCATGCCAAGCAGGGGAATGTCGGTCCAGGAAACATGATTGCTGACCCACAGCATCGGCCGCTGTGGAAGTTCGCCAACTACCTTCACGTCGAAGGGCAGGGCGGCGACCAGGCGTTTCATGAACAGACAGGTCCAGCGCTGGCGCCGTTCGATCGGCGCCTTGAAGCCCAGGCGCTCACCCAAGGCGATAATGCTGGCCATCAGCATGCCCTGCGCCAGCACCAGCAGCAGTCGGATGAGGCGGGCCAGTACCCGCAACTTCGGCATCAGACCGCCGCCTTGAAGTGGCGGGCGTAGCGTGGGCACAGCTCGTCGCGTTTGAGCAGGATGAACACGTCGGCCACCTGGAAATCTTCGTCCCAGCATGGCTCGCCACAAATTTTCGCCCCCAGGCGCATGTAGGCCTTGAGCAGCGGTGGCATTTCGGCAATGACGTTATTGGGCAAGGCCAGTTTCGGCAGCGGGTTTTTCGGCTCGGCACGCAGGTGTTCGGTGCACAGGTAACGCTCACGCAGGCGCTGCATCACTGCATGGGCCTGCACGCCGCCGTCCTGCATGGGGATACTGGCGCAGCCCATCAGATAGCTGTAGCGGCCCTCGTTGAGCACCTCGGCCAGTTCGCCCCAGAGCACGGCGATGGTGCCGCCGTTGCGGTAGTCGGGGGCCACGCAGGTACGGCCCAGCTCGAGGATCGGGCCTTGCAGCTGCAACAGGCCGTGCAGGCTGAACTCTTCTTCGCTGTAGAACCGGCCCAGGCTGCTGGCAGCCTGGTGATCGAGCAGGCGGGTGGTGGCAACCAGTTCGCCGGTGCTCAGGTCGCGTACACCAATGTGGCGGCAGTGCACGTCGTAGTCGTCCATGTCCAGGCCTTGCTCGGCACCTTTGAGCTTGGCCTTGAACTCTGCGCTGAATACTGTATAGCGCAGGGCCTGGGCTTCTTGCAGCGCCGCGGCGCCAACCAGGCGTTCGGCTTGCAGACGGCGTTCAGTGCTGTAGTCGCCAGCGGTAGCGATCCGAGTCATTACGAGTCTCCATAAGCCAGCCAAGAAGGGTTGCGGCCGGTCGGCTTTGTTGTGCAAAGTCAGCCTAGGTAGACCCAGTGTCACCCCTGTGAATCTTTGGTGATGCTTGCGTGACACACCCTGAGCCTTAACTGAAAGCCCTCCAGCAAGGAGCTGTTCCATGGCCTGGTTGCAACGACTCAACGATCCGCTTCGCCTCGCGCCGACAGGCACCCTGGGCGAAACCTACGCCGCGCTGCTTGAGCGCCTCGGCACGGTTGCCCCGTTCGAACTGGCGGTACTGGGCGGGCGTGCAATGGCCACCCCGGGCCTGGCCTTCCTGGTGGGTTACCAGGCTGCCCTTCGCGTGCTGTGGCCCAGTGCGCCGCACAGCCTTGGCGCCTTGTGTGCCACCGAGCGGCGCAGCGTGCGGCCGGCAGACATGCACACACGGCTGGACGCTCTGCGGCTGTCGGGTTGCAAAGACTTCGTTACCGCGGGGCTGGAGGCGGAGTGGTTGCTGGTGGCGGCGCGTAGCGAAGCGGCTGGCGCTGCGCCGCAACTGAGCCTGGCGGTGGTTTACCCCGGGGAGCCGGGGGTGACACTGGAGCCATTGCCAACCCTGCCGCTGATGCCGGAAGTCGGTCATGGCCGATTGCTGCTGGAGCAGGCATCGTGCGAGTTGCTGGCCGGTGACGGCTGGGATGCCTATGTGAAGCCGTTCCGTTCGCTGGAGGACTTGTATGTACTCACGGCGCTGACCGCCTGGTTGTATGGCGTGGGGCAGGAGTGCGCCTGGCCGCAGGGGCTGCGCCTGCAGTTGCTCGGGCTTTTGGCCGGCTGTGCCGAGGGGAGCCGGCAGTGTGCCGATAGCATGGGGTGTCACTTGTTGCTGGGCGGGTTGTTTGCGCAGTTCCAGGCGTTGCGGGGGGAGATCGATGCAGCGTTGGCGGCAGGGCCGGTGCATTGGGCGCAAATCTGGCAGCGTGACCAGGGGGTGATGGCGCTGGCGGCGTCGGCGCGGGAGAAGCGGCTGAACAAGGCTTGGGTTGCTGCGGGGTTGTAATGACTGGCTGACACGGGTTTGTATGAACCGATGAGTCGCGGCGTGCTAGTCGGTGGGGGCGTGCAATGAGGCCGGTACGGGCAGCGGATAACCTGAAAAGACATTCCTTTTATCGCGCTTGATCCCCGCAAATCCCGGCCGTTGACGTATCATTGGCCGCCTGACGGCAACCCCCTCCAGGATCGCTTGCGCATGCTCGCCCTTCTTATCCAGACCCTGAACATCACGGCACCGGTTTTCGCCATGCTGTTCATGGGCGTCCTGCTCAAACGCATACACTTGATCGACGACAACTTCAACCGTGTCGCCTCGCAGCTGGTGTTCAACGTCTGCATGCCGGCGCTGCTGTTTCTGGGCATCTATCACGCCGACCTGGCCGCAGCGGTCAAACCCGGCGTCCTCCTGTATTTCATCGTCGCCACTTTGGCCGGTTTCGCCATTGCCTGGGGCATGGCCATTTGGCGCAGCCCGATGGCCGACCGGGGCATCTATACCCAGGGTGCATTCCGCGGCAACAACGGTGTGATAGGCCTGGCCCTGGCCGCCAGCCTGTACGGTGACTATGGCATCTCCCTGGGGGCGGTGCTCGCAGGCCTGGTCATCCTCATGTACAACTCGCTGTCCGCGGTGGTGCTGGCGGTGTACAGCCCGGACCTCAAGTCCGACCCGTGGAGCATCTGCAAGAGCATTTTCAGCAACCCGCTGATCATCAGCGTGCTGGTGGCCGCTCCCATGGCTTATGGCCAGGTGCCGCTGCCCAACTGGCTGCTGACCTCGGGCGACTACCTGGCGCAGATGACCCTGCCGCTGGCGCTGATCTGTATCGGCGGCACGCTGTCGCTGGCAGCCCTGCGTAACTGTGGTCGGCTGGCCATCGATGCCAGCCTCGTGAAAATGCTCTGGCTGCCGCTGCTCGGTACCCTTGGGGCCTGGTTGTGCGGGTTTCGCGGGGCGGAGCTGGGCATCCTGTTCCTGTACATAGGCAGCCCGACTGCTGCGGCCAGCTACGTGATGGCGAGGGCGGCCAACGGCAATCATGAACTGGCCGCGTCGATCATCGTGATCACCACGCTAATGGCGGCGATCACCACCAACATTGGTATTTTCATCTTGCAGTGGGGCGGATGGATCTAGATCCTTGACTGCAAATAACAGCAACAACACTGCCTCACTGAGCTAAAGGACACTTCATGCAAGACCAGAGCACGCCCGAGCGGTTACAGCGCGGGCTGAAGAATCGCCATATCCAGCTGATCGCGCTGGGCGGGGCCATCGGTACCGGGTTGTTCCTGGGCATTGCCCAGACCATCCAGTTGGCCGGCCCCTCCGTGTTGTTGGGCTACGCCATCGCCGGCCTGATGGCCTTCCTGATCATGCGCCAGCTGGGCGAAATGGTGGTGGAAGAGCCGGTCGCCGGCAGCTTCAGCCACTTCGCCCACCAATACTGGAGCGAGTTCGCCGGCTTTGTCTCAGGCTGGAATTACTGGGTGGTGTACGTGCTGGTCGGCATGGCCGAGCTGACGGCGGTCGGTATCTATGTGCAGTACTGGTGGCCGGACTTCCCTACCTGGGCCACGGCGGCGATCTTCTTCGTGGTGATCAACCTGATCAACCTGACCCAGGTAAAAGTTTATGGCGAGATGGAGTTCTGGTTCGCCCTGGTCAAGGTGGTTGCCATCGTCAGCATGATCGGCTTTGGTGCCTGGTTGCTGGGCAGCGGCCATGGTGGCCCGGATGCCAGCGTGGCCAACCTGTGGCAGTACGGTGGCTTCTTCCCTAACGGTGTCACTGGTCTGGTAATGGCCTTGGCGGTGATCATGTTCTCGTTCGGTGGCCTGGAGTTGGTAGGCATCACGGCTGCCGAAGCCGACAACCCGCGCCAGAGCATCCCCAAGGCCACCAACCAGGTTGTGTATCGCATCCTGATTTTCTACATCGGTGCCTTGGCAGTGCTGTTGTCGCTGTACCCTTGGCAGAAGGTGGTGCAGGGCGGCAGCCCGTTCGTGATGATCTTCCACGAACTGGACAGCGACCTGGTGGCGACCATCCTCAATATCGTGGTGCTGACGGCTGCGCTTTCGGTGTACAACAGCTGTGTGTACGCCAATAGCCGGATGCTGTTCGGCCTGGCCAGCCAGGGCGATGCGCCGCGTCAGTTGCTGAAGGTAAGCCGTAGCGGTGTGCCGCTGACCGCGCTGGGCGTGTCGGCCTTTGCGACCGGCCTGTGCGTGCTGATCAATTACCTGATGCCGGGAGGGGCCTTTGGTTTGCTGATGGCGTTGGCGGTGTCTGCGCTGGTGATCAACTGGGCGAGCATCAGTATTACCCATCTGAAGTTCCGCCAGGCCAAGCTGGCCGCCGGGATCACCCCTTTCTACAAAAGCCTGGGGCACCCATTGACCAACTACCTGTGCCTGGCATTCATCGTGCTGATCCTGGTGGTGATGTACCTGACGCCGCCAATTCGCATCTCGGTAATGCTGATCCCGGCATGGATCGCTGTGCTGTGGGTTGCCTTCAAGTTGAAGAAGGCGCGCCAGGCCAAGGGCTGATCGGGTTTGTTCGTAAGGGGTATGCCGTTAGGTTTTCGGCGCCTGTGAGATCGAGCGCCGCGCGGGCGGCGCTTCGCGGGTAAACCCGCTCCTACGTTTGTTTCGGGCCAGTCCGTTCTGTGCCAGGCGCGCGCGACCGCCTTGTTTGTACGACGCGATATCGAGGCATGCGCCAAAGCGTTCGCGCGCAAATCCCGCAGGAATAATTGGCCCGAAACAAACCGTTCTGTGCCAGGCGCGCGCGACCGCCTTGTTTGTACGACGCGATATCGAGGCATGCGCCAAAGCGTTCGCGCGCAAATCCC
>NZ_JBTRAR010000029.1:0-81912 GCF_054611535.1 Pseudomonas sp. VEM90
CTCGCTCCGGGCTTGCTCCCGGGAGGACCGCGCCGAAGGCCCCATCCTGGGGCCCAGCGCTTGACGGGCATCCATGCCCGTCACCTCCCTTCGCAAGCCCTGCGCTCGGCCTCCTGAAGTCGCAATCCGCGGCGCCTGGGCTATCGCGCGCTTAGAAGCAAAATCAAAAGCCGAAGCGAGAGCGAGAGCGAGAGCGAGAGCGAGAGCGAGAGCGAGAGCATCGGGATCTTGCCTTCTTTAGCTCAATGCCCCGCCGATGCCGGCCCCGCCTTGGCGGTAAAGGGCGGCTTGGCGAACCACACCAGCAGAATCAACCCGGCAAATACCCAGCTCATCAAGGTGAAGTAATCCACCGTCGACATCATGTAAGCCTGCCCATTGAGTATCTGCTCCAACTGCGCATAACTCTGCGGGCTGACGCCGCCCAACTGCTCAAGGGTATGCCGCGTCGCCGGATCGAACTGGCTGATGTGCTCGCTCAGGTAGGCATGGTGCTGGTCCGCCCGACGAATCCAGATCCAGGTAGTCAACGAAGCCGCAAAACTCCCGCCCAAGGTCCGCAGGAAAGTCGCCAGCCCCGAACCGTCGGCAATCTGGTGCGGCGGCAGGTCTGACAGCAGGATGCTCAAGGTCGGCATGAAGAACAACGCCACGCCAATCCCCATGAACAACTGCACCAAGGCCACGTGCTGGAAGTCCACCTCGCTGGTGAAACCGGCACGCATGTAGCAACTGGTGCCGATCGCCAGGAACGCCAACCCAGCCAGCACCCGCAGGTCGAACCGGTGCGCATATTTGCCCACGAACGGCGACATGATCACCGGCAGCAAGCCGATCGGCGCCACCGCCAGGCCTGCCCAGGTCGCGGTATAGCCCATCTGCGTCTGCAACCACTGCGGCAGGATCAGGTTGATACCGAAGAACCCGGCATACCCCCCAACCAGCACGATAGTGCCAATGCGGAAGTTGCGGTGCACGAACAGCCGAAGGTTGACCACCGGGTGCCGGTCGGTCAGCTCCCAGATCACGAACACCGCCAGAAACACCACCGAAATCAGGCTGCCGACAATGATGAACGACGACTCGAACCAGTCCAGATCGTTACCCTTGTCCAGCACTACCTGCAAGGCACCGACGCCGATAATAAGGGTCAACAGGCCAATGTAATCCATCGGTTGGCGGCTGGTGACCACCGGGCGCGTGCGCATCTGCTGGCGCACCACGGCAGCAGCGAACAGGCCGATGGGCACGTTGATGAAGAAGATCCACGGCCAGCTGTAGCTATCGGTGATCCAGCCCCCAAGAATCGGCCCGGCAATCGGCGCCACCACCGTGACCATCGCCAGCAGCGCCAGTGCCATCCCCCGTTTTGCAGGGGGATAGACAGCAATCAGCAGGGTCTGGGTCATCGGATAAAGCGGCCCGGCGACCACGCCCTGCAAGACGCGAAACCCGACCAGCTCGGGCATCGACTGGGCAATACCGCACAGGAACGACGCCAGCACGAACAGCAGCGTGGCCCAGATGAACAGCTTCACTTCACCAAAGCGCCGGCTCAGCCAGCCGGTCAGCGGCAAGGCGATAGCGTTGCTCACCGCGAACGAGGTGATGACCCAGGTGCCTTGCTCGTAGCTTACCCCCAGGTTGCCGGAGATGGTCGGCAGGGCCACGTTGGCGATGGTGGTGTCCAGCACCTGCATGAACGTCGCCAACGACAGACCGATGGTGGTCAGCAGCAGACTCGGCGGCGTGAACTGGGCAGCGGCGTTGTTGCTCATCGCTGCGCCGTCTTGCCGGTTGCACTGTTCTCGTGAATCAGCCGGGCGATCAGGTTATCGGCTTCGACCAACTGGTGGTCATACACCTGGGTGGTGTAGCTGGCCTTCTGCGGTGGCTGCTGGGCCAGGGCCGGGCCGCTCTGGTCATGCAGGTCGACTTCGACCACGGTGGACAGGCCAATACGGAGGGGGTGGTCCTTGAGCTGGTCGGGGCTGAGGTGGATGCGCACGGGTACTCGCTGAACAATCTTGATCCAGTTACCGGTGGCGTTCTGCGCCGGCAGCAAGGCAAAGGCGCTGCCGGTGCCCGCGCCAAGGCTGTCGACCGTGCCGCTGTACTTGACCTCGCTGCCATACAAATCAGCGGTGATTTCCACCGGCTGGCCGATGCGCATCTCACGCAGCTGGGTTTCCTTGAAGTTGGCATCGATCCACACCTGATCCAGCGGGATGACCGCCATGGTCGCGGTGCCCGGCTGCAGGCGCTGGCCCAACTGGACGGTACGCTTGGCGACGTAGCCGGTGACCGGCGCGACCAACGTGGTGCGGGCATGGTCGAGGTAGGCCTGGCGCAGGTCGGCAGCAGCAGCCATGACGTCGGGGTGCGAGGACACCACGGTGTCGTCGACCAGCGCACTGCTGGTGCTGAGCTGTTGGCGCGCGCTGTTGACGGCGGCCTGGGCAACGGTCAGGTCGTCGCGGGCATGGGACAGTTCTTCTGCGGCAATCGCACCGCTGTCAGCCAGCACCTTGCGCCGGTTGAAGTCTTGCTGCGCCTTGCGCAGTTCGGCCTGGCGCGTTTCCAGTTGAGCCTTTAGCGAGTCGACGTTGCTGTACAGCCCGCGCACCTGCCGCACGGTGCGTGCCAGCTTGGCTTCGGCGGACTGCAAGGCGACTTCGCTGTCGGCCGGGTCGAATTGCAGCAATACCTGGCCGGCGTGGACCAGGTCGCCGTCATCAGCCCCGATGCTGGTAACGGTGCCAGCGACTAGCGGGGTGATCTCCACCACGTTGCCGTTGACATAGGCATCGTCGGTGCTTTCGTGCCAACGCCCGACAATGCTGTACCAGGCCCAGGTGCCTGCCCCGGCAAGGATCAGCAGCAACAGCAGGCCAAGCAGCCAGGCCTTGCGCTTGCGTGACGGCTCAGGCGCGACGGAGGGAGTCGGGGTATCTGTAGGTGTGGCCATGACAATACCTTGGATAATTCGTTACAGGGTTCAACGGTCGCCGAAGCGGCGGATCGTCAGAGGGTCGCCAGCACCGAGCAGCACCTTGGCCAGCAGGCCTTCCAGGGTCTTGAGCTCCTCTGGTGCCAGCACGCCGCACAACTCGTTCATGGCGGCGGCGCCGATTTCCGGCAGGCGGTTGGCCAGGCGCTGGCCGTCGGCAGTGAGTGCCAGGCGCACTTGGCGACGGTCGTCGGCGCAGCGGTTGCGCACGATCAGCTCCTTCTGCTCGAGGCGGTCGAGCATGCGAGTCATCGAACCGCTGTCCAGGCCCAGGTACCGGCACAGCTCGGCCGGGGTATCCACCTGGTACTGGGTGACGATGATCAGCACTTTGAACTGCGCGGCAGTGACGCCCTCTGACTCCAGGTGCCAGTCAAGAATGCGGTCTTTGAGGATCGCTGCGCGGCCAAGCAACATGCCGATGGCGCAGGTCTGGAAGTTTTCGGGGGAGAAATGGGCCATCTTTGACTGCTCAGTTAAGTATGTAGAAATATTACTGCCTAGGCAGTGAATGTCAAAGCCTTCATTAGCAAGCTATGAAATATTTCATGTCTTCTGCCAGTCTCACCGCTCCCAGCAGGCGCGCATTGCGGCCCATTGCTACACACAAGGCCGCGCCTGCAAGGGTGTGCGTAAAGGCGGTTAACGTGCTCGCAGGCCCAACGCCTCCACCGCCCCGCAAGCAATCGCCATTCCCACCAGCTCTGCGAGGCTGCCCGCTTGCAACCGCTTCATCACCCGGCCTCGGTACAGGTCCACGGTCTTGACGCTGATGCCCAACTGCTCGGCAATCTCGCGGTTGTTCAACCCTTGGGCCAAGGGTACGAAGACGTCTCGCTCACGCGGCGTCAGGCCATCGATTCGCGCCTGCACCAAGGCCAGCGCCTGATCGCCCTGTCGCGCCAGCCCGGCGTGCTCCAGCGCAGCCTGAACGCTGTCGAGCAGCAACTGGTCGTTGTAGGGTTTTTCGATGAAGTCGCAGGCGCCGGCCTTGAACGCCCGCACCACGATCGGGACATCGGCATGACCGCTGACGAAGATCACCGGCACCATCAGGCCACGCTCACGCATCGCCTGCTGCACAGCCAACCCGCCCAAACCCGGCATGCGCACATCCAGCAAGACGCAAGCGGGCCCATCATCGATGCAGGCGTCGAGAAACGCCTGCCCGCTGGCGAACGGCAAGGCTTGCAGGCCCACCGACTGCAGCAGCCAGACCGTAGAGTCGCGCATCCCCTGGTCGTCATCGACCACATACACTTTTGCTTGCAACACCGCCTCCCCTTATTCCCTGCTGACCGCCAGCCGGCAGCACAGTACCAGACCGCCGTTGTCACCCGCCCGCGCCCACAGGCTGCCACCAAAGCCTTCGATCAGGCTGCGACTCATGCTCAAGCCCAAGCCCAGGCCGTCGGCCTTGCTGGTGGTAAACGGCGTAAAGATTTCATCCAGCCGCTCCGGCGCCACGCCCGGGCCCTGGTCGGCTACCTCGACCAGTACCCCATCGCCATCGCGCGCCGCGCAGAGCAGGATACGTGACGGCCGCTCCCCCTGCTGCTCGCGATTGGCATCGATGGCATTGCGCAGCAGGTTGAGCAGCACCTGCTCCAGCAGCACCCGGTCGGCATACACCAAGGGCAGTTGAGCGCTCATGCGAAGTTCCACCTGCACCTGGTCCCGCGCGGCTTCCCAGGCACACAGGCGCATGGCTTCGCCAGCCAGCTCGGCCACATCCAGCGCCTCCAGGCGGCGCGGCCCCTTGCGCAGGAAGGCACGCAGGCGGCGGATCACTTCGGCGGCATGGGTGGCCTGCTCGCTGATACGCTGCAGACCCTGGCCTACTCGCTCGCGAGCCTGGGGGTCACGGTCCAGGCCCTGCAGATAACGCTGACTGGCGTTGGCATAGTTGACCACGGCGGCCAGTGGCTGGTTGATCTCGTGGGCGATACCCGAGGCCAGCTCGCCCAGGGTAGCGAGGCGGGCACTGTGCGCCAGGCTTTCCTGCGCTTCGATGCGCAAGGTGATGTCGCGGGACACGCTGACCACCTCCACCACCGCGCCGGTGTAAGTCTCACGGATCGCCCGGCTGGCGATTTCGAACCAACGGTAGCCACCTGTCGCCTGGCGCACCCGGCAAGTCATCGTGTGGTAGCCGTCCTGGTCCAGCGCGGCAGCGGCCTGGCGCAGCACCTGACGCCGCTCGCGCGGATGCAGCAGGGTATGTACAGGCATGCCACGCAGCTGCTCGGGCCACAGGCCGAGCAGGCGGTAGGCTGCCGGTGAGGCATCGAGAAAGCGGCCATCGGGGCTGTGCCGGGAAATCAGGTCGGTGGTGTTTTCGATGATCAGCCGATACAGGCGCCGGGCACGGCTGGCTTCGCGTGCGCCATGGCGCTCTTCACTGGCATCGCGGCAGCGGCCCAGCACCTGCTGGCCCTGGTTGTCCGGCATGAACGTCCACAACACGATGCGTTCGCCGACCTGCACCTCGACATCGCTGATCGCCCGATGCTGGCGCAAACAGGCACGTACCAGTGCAGCGCAATTGGCCGGCAGCCAGCGAGCCAGCTCAGGCCCTTCGGCGACCCAGGCCTGCAGTGCCGGGTTGAGTGCCAGCGGGCTTGCATCACTGGCCAGCAACAGACTGGGTTGTGGGTCGTTGGTGAGCAAGGGGTAAGCAGTGTCATCCACAGTAGGCGGCCTGTTTTTTATAGTAGTTTTACTATATTGCTATAGTCGATATTCCTAATACCATAGCGACTCGCGTAAAACTGCGACAGAGGGGGCGGCCCACCGTCCGCCCCCACTGCACCCTGAACAGAGCTAACAATCAGCCATCGGGGGTCAGGTGCACAGGCTGCGTCTGCCTCCCTTACAGGATTACCGCATGTCGATCTATGCCCAGGGCCTGATGCCCGCTGCCGTCAACCATGTCGCCCTCACCCCGCTGAGCTTCATCGAACGCACCGCTGCCGTTTACGGCAACTACCCGGCCGTCATCCACGGCGCCATCCGCCGCAACTGGCAAGAAACCTACCAACGCTGTCGGCGCCTGGCCAGCGCCCTGGCCGGCCGTGGCATTGGCCGCGGCGACACCGTGGCAGTGATGCTGCCCAACACCCCGACCATGCTCGAGGCGCACTTCGGCGTACCCATGACTGGTGCCGTGCTCAATACCCTGAACGTGCGCCTGGATGCCGAGGCCATCGCCTTCATGCTGCAGCATGGCGAGGCCAAGGTGCTGATCACCGACCGCGAGTTCCATGCAGTCATCGAAGGCGCTCTGGCACTGCTTGAACACCCGCCGCTGGTGGTTGATGTAGATGACCCGGAGTACGGCGAAGGCCGCGCGGTCAGCGAGCTGGACTATGAGGCACTGCTCAACGAAGGCGACCCGGAATTTGCCTGGGAATGGCCCGATGACGAGTGGCAGGCCATTTCGCTGAACTACACCTCTGGCACCACCGGCAACCCCAAGGGCGTGGTCTACCACCACCGTGGCGCCTACCTGAACGCACTGGGCAATCAGATGACCTGGGCCATGGGCCACCGCCCGGTGTACCTGTGGACGTTGCCGATGTTCCACTGCAACGGCTGGTGCTACCCCTGGACCATCACCGCCCTGGCCGGCACCCATGTGTTCCTGCGCCGGGTCGACCCGCAGAAAATCCTGACCCTGATCCGCGAGCACAAAGTCAGCCACCTGTGCGGTGCACCGATCGTGCTCAACGCGCTGGTCAACATGCCCGAGGCGGCCAAGGCAGCCATCGAGCACCCGGTGCAGGCCATGGTCGCCGGCGCCGCACCACCGGCCAAGGTCATCGGCGCCGTGGAGCAAATGGGCATCAAGGTCACCCACACCTATGGCCTGACCGAGGTCTACGGCCCGGTGACCGTGTGTGCCTGGCATGACGAATGGGATGCGCTTTCGCTGGAAGAGCGTGCCCGGATCAAGTCTCGCCAAGGCGTGCGCTACCCGACCCTCGACGGCCTGATGGTGGCCGACCCGCAAACCCTTCAGCCGGTGCCCCGCGACGGCGATACCCTGGGCGAGATCTTCATGCGCGGCAACACGGTGATGAAGGGCTACCTGAAAAACCCTGAAGCCACCGCCGAAGCCTTCCGTGGCGGCTGGTTCCACACCGGCGACCTGGCCGTGTGGCATGCCGACGGCTATATCGAGATCAAGGACCGGCTCAAGGACATCATCATTTCCGGTGGCGAGAACATCTCCACCATCGAGGTCGAGGACGCCCTGTACAAGCACCCGGCAGTGCTGGAAGCCGCCGTGGTGGCACGCCCGGATGAAAAATGGGGGGAAACCCCGTGCGCCTTCGTCGCCCTGAAGCCGGGCCGGGAGGACACCCGTGAAGCCGACATCACCAGTTGGTGCCGCGAACACCTGGCCGGGTTCAAGGTGCCGAAGACCGTGGTGTTCGGCGAGCTGCCCAAGACCTCGACCGGCAAGATCCAGAAATACGTGCTGCGCGACCGGGCCAAGGCGCTCTGATGCCGTAGTCGTTCCCCCTTCAGGTGCGCAGCACTAGGCTGCGCCTGAAGGTTCAGCGCACGCCCAACCATCCCCCACTATTGCAAGAGCTGCCGATGACCACCTATTCCGCCCCCCTGCGCGACATGCGCTTTGTCCTACATGACGTGTTCAACGCTTCGAGCCTGTGGGCCCGCCTGCCCGCCCTGGCCGAACTTATCGATGCCGATACTGCCGACGCCATTCTCGAGGAAGCATCCAAAGTCACCGGCCAGCTGATTGCCCCGCTCAGCCGCAACGGTGACGAGCAAGGTGTGTGCTTCGACGCAGGCCAGGTCACCACCCCTGATGGCTTCCGCGAGGCCTGGAACACCTACCGCGAAGGTGGCTGGGTCGGCTTGGGCGGCAACCCGGAACACGGCGGCATGGGCATGCCAAAGATGCTCGGCGTGCTGTTCGAAGAGATGCTCTACGCCGCTGACTGCAGCTTCAGCCTGTATTCGGCGTTGAGCGCCGGCAGTTGCCTGGCGATCGATGCCCACGCCAGCGAAACCCTCAAGGCCACTTACCTGCCACCGCTGTATGAAGGCCGCTGGGCCGGTACCATGTGCCTGACCGAACCCCATGCCGGCACTGACCTGGGGCTGATCCGCACCCGCGCCGAGCCTCAGGCCGATGGCAGTGTGCGCATCAGTGGCAGCAAGATCTTCATTACCGGCGGCGAACAGGACCTGACCGAGAACATCGTCCACCTGGTGCTGGCCAAACTGCCGGATGCGCCCGCCGGTGCCAAAGGTATATCGCTGTACCTGGTACCGAAATTCCTGGTCGAGGCCGATGGCCGTCTGGGCGCGCGCAACGCTGTCCATTGTGGCTCGATCGAACACAAGATGGGCATCAAGGCCTCGGCGACCTGTGTCATGAACTTTGATGGTGCCATCGGTTACCTGGTGGGCGAGCCGAACAAGGGCCTGGCAGCGATGTTCACCATGATGAACTACGAGCGCCTGTCCATCGGCATACAGGGCATCGGTTGTGCCGACGCCTCCTACCAGAGCGCCGCCCGCTACGCCAACGAGCGCCTGCAGAGCCGCGCAGCGACTGGCCCGCGGGCACACGACAAGGCGGCCGACCCGATCATCCACCATGGCGATGTCCGGCGCATGCTGCTGACCATGCGCACCCTCACCGAAGCGGGTCGGGCGTTCGCCGTCTACGTTGGCCAGCAACTGGACGTGGCACGCTATGCCGAGGACGCCGGCGAGCGCGAGCATGCCCAGCGCCTGGTGGCACTGCTGACGCCGGTGGCCAAGGCATTCTTCACTGATAACGGCCTGGAAAGCTGCGTGCTTGGGCAGCAGGTGTATGGCGGTCATGGCTACATCCGCGAATGGGGCCAGGAACAACGCGTGCGAGACGTGCGCATTGCGCAGATCTATGAAGGCACCAACGGCATCCAGGCCCTTGATCTGCTGGGGCGCAAGGTGCTGGCCGACGGTGGTCAGGCGTTGGCCAGCTTTGCCCGCGAAGTGCGAGCCTTCAGTGTGGATGCGCCCTTGCACCGCGAGGCCCTGCAGGCGAGCCTGACGCGGCTGGAGGCCACCAGCAGCTGGCTGCGGGAGCAGGCTGGCGAGGATGCCAATCTGGTCAGCGCGGTGGCGGTTGAGTACTTGCAGCTGTTCGGGCTGACCGCATATGCGTACATGTGGGCGCGGATGGCGGCGGTGGCGCTGGCCAAACGTGATGAGGATGATGCGTTTCATGGCGCGAAGCTTGCGTGTGCGGCGTTCTACTTCCAGCGGGTCTTGCCGCGGGGGTTGGGGCTGGAGGCGAGTATACGGGCCGGCAGTGGCAGCCTTTATGGACTAGAGGCCGCACAGTTCTGACCGGTGTGTCGCTGACGCGCTTGTTGCAAGGGGTGCCGTGTGCTGCGAAGAGTCCGGTACAGGATTGCGAAGGGCCTCTTCGCAGCATCAGGCTACCCCTGCAGAAACGATTGCAGACAACGCCATGCGCCCGCGAAGGGTTCTCAAACGCTGAAAAACCATGGCTAATCCGACGAAAAACCGGCACAACTGATAGTCATTCGCCATTACATTGGTTCTCGGGAGCCCTCCCGCAAGGGTAGAATGCGCAAAACCCGGAGCCACAATGAACCACGACCGCCTCAATCCCAACCCAGACGATGCCATCACCGACGCCGCAGCGCATTGGTGCATGCGCCTGCACGCCGAAGATTGCACGCAGGCCGAGCGTGACGTATTCGCTGACTGGTTGGCGGCCGACCCGCGGCATGCCGAAGAGTACCAGGCGATGCTGGAAATCTGGCAAACCGCCGACCTGCTGCCGCGCAGCGCCACCGTCATCGACTTCAACCCACCCGCCAGACACGCCGCCCGCCCTCGCAACTGGCGGCCGCTGGCATCTGCTGCGGCCATCGCCCTGGCAGTGCTGCCGCTGGCCGGGTGGATGGGGTGGGAACAGGGCTGGTTGCCCAACCACTACCAGCACGTTGAAACCGGTGACGGCATGCAGACCGTGGAGCTCAGCGACGGCAGCACGGTACAGCTCAACCTGCACACCGAGCTCACCTTCCTCAACTACAAGGACCAGCGCCGGGTCACACTCAAGCGCGGCGAAGCGTTCTTCAAGGTGCGCCACGACAGCAGCCACCCGTTCATCGTGCGTGCCGGCAGTGGCCAGACCCGGGTCACCGGCACCCAGTTCAACGTGTGGAAGTACCAAGACCAGGTGAAGGTCACCCTGGTGGAAGGTTCAGTGCTGGTGTCCAGTGAGGGCAGTGCCGGTGGCTACCGCCTTGGCCCTGGCATGCAGGCCAGCTACCACAAGGGCGACTTCGAGCCGCAGCTGGAGCAAAGCGACGACTATGGCAACAGCCTGGCATGGCGCAGCGGCAAGCTGGTGCTCGACAACCTGAGCCTGGAACAGGCGCTGCCGGTGATCAACCGCTACCTCGACGCCCCGCTGCTACTGGCCGATGCCAGCACCGGCCGCATCCGCATCAGCGGCATCTACAACACCCGTGAAGTGGGGCGTCTGGTCAACAACCTGCCCAAAGTCCTACCGGTCTACCTGACCCGCAGCAAGGACGGCAGCACCGTGCTCAATCGCATCTCGCCGCCGCCCGACAAGGGCTGACGCCCTCCCCGCCTTACAAGGTCATCGCTGCCAACCAGCCGAACGCCATCAACGGCAAGTTGTAATGGATGAAGGTCGGCACCACGGTGTCCCAGATGTGGTGATGCTGGCCATCCACGTTCAGGCCCGAGGTCGGGCCCAGGGTCGAGTCAGAGGCCGGCGACCCGGCATCGCCCAACGCACCGGCGGTACCGATGATGCACACCGTGGCCAACGGGTCGAAGCCCAGTTGCACGCACAGCGGCACGAAGATCGCGGCCAGGATCGGCACGGTGGAGAACGACGAGCCGATCCCCATCGTCACCAGAAGACCTACCAGCAGCATCAGCAAGGCACCGATGCCCTTGCTGTGGTTGATCCACTGCGCCGAGGTTTCCACCAGGCCCATCACCTCACCGGTGGCCTTCATGACCTCGGCAAAGCCGGACGCGGTAATCATGATGAAGCCGATCATGGCCATCATCTTCATGCCTTCGGTAAACAGGTCGTCGGTATCTTTCCACTTGACGATGCCCGACAGCGAGAAGATCAGGAAACCGACCATGGCGCCGATGATCATCGAGTCCAGCAACAGCTGGACGATGAAGGCTGAAGCGATCGCCAGCCCGGCCACCAGCAAGGTCAGCGGGTTGTACTGCACGCCCACCTGTTCCACCTGCTGGATGCGCGCCAGGTCGTATTCACGCTTCTTGCGATAGCTGATGAATACGGCCACCAGAAGGCCGACGAGCATACCGGCTGCCGGGATAGCCATGGCGTGGGTGACGTTGACGCCGCTCACATCGACACCAGCGCGGGCAACGTTGGCCAGCAGGATCTCGTTGAGGAAGATATTGCCGAAGCCCGCCGGCAGGAACATGTACGGGGTGATCAGGCCAAAGGTGATCACACAGGCGATCAGCCGGCGGTCGATGCGCAGGCGCGTGAGCACGTACAACAGAGGCGGCACCAGCAGCGGGATGAAGGCAATGTGGATGGGCAGGATGTTCTGGGACGACACGGCCACCACCAGCATCAGGCCGATCATCAGCCATTTGAGCTTGCCGCCACTGGCGTCGCCCCGCCGATCGATCATGGCCAGGGCGCGGTCGGCCAGCGCATGGGCCAGGCCAGACTTGGCAATCGCCACGGCAAAGGCACCCAGCAGTGCATAGGACAAAGCCACCGTGGCACCACCACCGAGACCACCGTTGAAGGCCTTGAGCGTGCCTTCGATGCCCAGGCCGCCCACCAGCCCACCGACCAGGGCGCCGATGATCAGGGCGATGACCACGTGCACGCGGGACAGGCTGAGTATCAGCATGATGCCGACCGCGGCGATCACTGCATTCATGGTTGGCTTACCTCATTACGACAGAAAAAAGCGCGAACTCTGAAGCAGTAGGCGGCAGATGTCAAAAGCGCCTTGATACGGCGCGTTAACTGACGGTCGAATTTAAATTGAATGTTTGAATAAAGAAAAAACGGCTTGAGCCGATACCGTGAGAGGCAGCGAGGTGCCTGGCTGGAGCGCTTTGGCACCTCCCGGCCCCACCGCAGATGAAGCCATAACCCTTACTGCCAAAAAAGGGATCCGCCCCCATGCCTTTGCGCCAACTCTCCATCCAGTGGAAGATCACCCTGCTCGCCGGTCTCTGTCTGGCCGCTATCGTCACCTTGCTCGTCGGCCTGTCGCTGTACCGCATGGATCACAGTTCGGACCTGGTCAAGGCCAGCAGCATGCAGATGCTGACCGAGGCGGCGCAGTCGCGTATCGAGTCACAAGGTGAAGTGCAAGCACTGAACATCCGCCGCCAGTTCATGGATGCCTACCAGTACGGCGCCGGCTTCGCCCGCCAGGTGCTGTTCCTGCGCGAGCAGGCCGAAAAGCGCTTTCTCGATGCCTTCGACCTGCGCGAGGACATGACCCGCCAGGTGCGCGCCGCACTGCAAGCCAACCCCGACCTGCTTGGCCTGTCACTGGTGTTCGAGCCCAATGCCCTGGACGACAAGGACAGCCTGTTTGCCGGCAAGGCAGAACTGGGCAGCAACGAAACCGGGCGCTTTGCCCTGTACTGGTCGCAGCCACGCGCAGGCCAGTTGACCTCGATGGCCCTGCCCGAACATGACATGGCCAACACCGAGATCGGCCCCAGCGGCCAGCCGGCCAACACCTGGTGGGTGTGCCCTCGCACATCCGGCAAGGTGTGTGTGGTGGAGCCCTACTTCTACGACATCGACGGCCAGCAGGTACTGATGACCAGCATCGTGTTCCCGCTGACGGTCAACGGCAAGATCATTGCCACCCTGTCCATCGACATCAACCTCAACAGCCTGCAGGCGCTGAGCCAGGAGGCCAGCCGCAGCCTCTACGAAGGCCGCACCACGGTCGGCATTCTCACCCCGGTCGGCCTGCTGGCAGGCTACAGCGCCGATGCCAGCAAGCTGGCCCAGCGCTTCGACCAGGTAGACCCGGCCAAAGGCGCCGAGCTGGTGCGCAAGCTGGCCGATGGCAAACTGAGCATCCTCCACGACCGCCAGCGCTTGAAGGTGCTGGCGGCATTCCGGCCAATCCCGGACGCCCAGCCCTGGGGCGTGTTGCTGGATGTGCCGGAAAACGCCCTGACCGGGCCGGCCGAAACCCTGAAGCAGGAACTTGACGCCCTCAACACCAGTGGCACCCTGCTGGAACTGAGCCTGGGCCTGGCGGCAGCCATTGCCGGCCTGCTGCTGGTCTGGCTGATGGCTCGCGGCGTTACCCGGCCGATCCTTGGCGTGGCCGCCATGCTCAAGGACATTGCCAGCGGCGAAGGCGACCTGACCCGTCGCCTGACCT
This sequence comes from Pseudomonas sp. VEM90, assembly GCF_054611535.1. Lineage (NCBI taxonomy): Bacteria > Pseudomonadati > Pseudomonadota > Gammaproteobacteria > Pseudomonadales > Pseudomonadaceae > Pseudomonas > Pseudomonas sp. VEM90. Next base: position 13,474 of record NZ_JBTRAR010000029.1, read on the forward strand.
ACCAGAAGCAGGACGAACTGGGCGAACTGGCCGGCTGGTTCAACCGCTTCCTCGACAAGCTGCAGCCAACCATCGCCGAGGTCAAAAGCTCGGTGCAGGCCGCCCGAGGCACGGCCGACCAATCCTCGGCGATTGCCACTGAAACCAGCGCCGGCATGGAACAGCAGTACCGCCAGGTCGACCAGGTGGCCACCGCCTCGCATGAAATGAGCGCCACCGCCCAGGACGTTGCCCGCAGCGCCGCCCAGGCTGCACAGGCTGCACGCGATGCCGACCAGGCCACCCGCGAGGGCTTGGCGGTAATCGACCGCACCACCAGCAGCATCGGTGCCTTGGCCGCCAACATGAGCGACACCATGGCCGAAATAGAAGGCCTGGCGCAGAACAGCGAGAAGATCGGCTCGGTACTGGAAGTGATCCGCTCGATCGCCGAGCAGACCAACCTGCTGGCACTCAACGCTGCCATCGAAGCTGCCCGCGCCGGTGAGGCCGGCCGTGGCTTTGCCGTGGTCGCCGATGAGGTGCGCAACCTGGCCCAGCGCACTCAGGAGTCGGTGGAAGAAACCCGTCAGGTCATCGAAGCACTGCAGAACGGCACCCGCGAAGTGGTCGGCGCCATGGACCACAGCCACCGCCAGGCCCAAGGTGGCGTGGAGCAGGTCGGCCAAGCCGTCACGGCATTGCAGCGCATAGGCCAGGCAGTGACGGTGATCACCGACATGAACCTGCAGATTGCCTCTGCCGCCGAGGAGCAAAGCGCGGTAGCCGAGGAAATCAACAGCAACGTGGCGACCATTCGTGACGTCACTGAATCCCTGTCAGGCCAGGCCAACGAGTCGGCGCGGGTCAGCCAGTCGCTGAACAGCCTGGCCAACCAGCAGCAAGCGCTGATGGACCAGTTCCGCGTCTGAAGCGAACGGGGCCACGCCAGTGGCCCTGAAACCGACAAAACCTCGTCGTCTACACTTGCCCCCACCGCCAAGGGGTGCGAACGACGAGGTTTACATGAAGCGAATTCCAGCGCTGCTGGCCGGGCTGCTGTTGACGGTGGGCCTGGCCAGCACGGACAGCGCCGCATCGGCAGAACAGCCTGCACCTATCCATTTTGGTGCCATCGGCTGGGAAAGCGGCGCCCTCACTACCGAGATCTTGCGGCTGATCGTGGAGCGCGGCTACGGCTACCGTACCGACACCCTGCCTGGCAGCACGGTCAGCATGGAAGTGGCCCTGGCGCGCAATGACCTGCAAGTGATCGCCGAGGAATGGGCCGGGCGCAGCCCTGCCTGGGTCAAGGCCGAACAGGCCGGCCAGGTGTTCGCACTGGGCGATACGGTCAAGCATGCAGAGGAAGGTTGGTGGGTACCAGCCTATGTGATCGAGGGTGATGCCGCTCGTAATCTGAAACCCGTGGCGCCTGAGCTGCACAGTGTCGAGGACCTCAAGCGTTACCCGCAGGTATTTTCCGACCCCGAATCACCCGGTAAAGGGCGTTTTCTCAACAGCCCGAGCGGCTGGACGTCTGAAACCGTCAACAGCCAGAAGCTCAAGGCCTATGGCCTGGATGGCCTCTACAGCAACTTCCGCAGTGGCTCCGGCGCCGCGATGGACGCCGAGATCGGTTCGGCAATCCGCCGTGGCAAACCCGTGCTGTTCTACTACTGGAACCCGACCCCGCTGATGGGGCGCTACAAGCTCATCCGGCTGGAAGAGCCACCGTTCGATGCCCAGGCCTGGGCCACCCTCACCGACCCCGCCAATCCCAACCCGAAGGGCAGCCGCTCGCTGCCGGCAAAGTTGTCGATTGGCGTGTCCAAAGCCTTCCGCGAAAACTACCCAGACCTGGTCAGCGTGTTCGAACAGGTCAACCTGCCCATCGATCGCCTGAACAAGGCCCTGGCTGTCATGAGCGAAAAACGCACGCCCCCGCGCAAAGCCGCCCTCACCTTCCTGCGCGATAACCGCGAGGTGTGGAAAGCCTGGCTGCCGGCGGACATCGCCGCCAAGGTCGAGGCCAGCCTGTGAGCAGCGGTTTCCCGCAAACCCTGCAGTTTTCCTTTGCCGACAGCGTCAACCGCCTGGTCGACTGGTTGGTATTGAACTACGGCGACCACCTGCGCGGTTTTTCTGACCAGTTGCTGCAACTGCTGGTCGGCCTGGAGAACCTGCTGCGTCTGTTGCCTTGGTGGCTGCTGTTGCTGCTGGTGGGGCTGCTGGCCTGGCACGCCAGCCGCAGCCTGCTGCGCAGCGCCGTGCTGGTCGCGCTGCTGGCCCTGATCGGTATGCTCGGGCTGTGGGACAAACTGCTGCAGACCCTGGCCCTGGTGCTGGTCAGTACCGGCCTGTGCGTACTGGTGGGGGTACCGCTGGGCATCCTGCTGGCCGCCCGGCCACTGGCCAGGCGGCTCCTGTTGCCAGTACTCGATGTGATGCAGACGCTACCTGCGTTCGTTTACCTGATCCCGGTGCTGATGCTGTTTGGCCTGGGCAAGGTGCCTGCCGTGTTCGCCACGCTGATCTACGCCCTGCCGCCGCTGGTGCGGTTGACCGAACTGGGCTTGAGCCAGATCGACCCCTCGTTGTTACAGGCGGCACACGGCCTTGGCGCCAGCCGTTGGCAGCGGTTGCGGCGCATCGCCCTGCCCCTGGCGCTGCCAAGTATCATGGCCGGGCTCAACCAGTCGGTGATGATGGCCTTGTCGATGGTAGTCGTGGCGTCGATGATCGGCGCCCGTGGGTTGGGCGAGGATGTGCTGGCGGGGATCCAGACCTTGAATGTTGGCCAAGGGGTGGAGGCCGGGCTGGCAATTGTCGCCCTGGCGATGGTGATCGACCGGATCAGCCAGGCCTATGGGCGTAGCAATCGCTGAGCCGTGCGGTCAAGGCCTGGGAGCAGCCTTGTGCTGCGAGAGGGCCGGGCCTGACAATACGCCTCTGTCAGCTGAGAACCGGACCTCAACCGCATGTCCCTGAAAGCCCTGCGCACCTTGGTGACCATCGCCCGCCACGGCACCTTTGCCCGCGCTGCCGACCTGCTAAGCCTCACCCCCTCGGCGGTCAGCCTGCACATCAAAACCCTCGAAGACGAACTGAAGGTGGCCTTGTTCGACCGTAGCCGCAGGCAGGTGGTGCTGACCGAAGCCGGCCAGTTGGCGGTGGCCCGCGCCGAGAGCCTTCTGGCTGCCTATGACGAACTGGCCGATGCCCTGGCCAGCGGCCCAAGCCTGCGCGGCCGCTTGCGCCTGGGGGCGATCCACACGGTGCTGGCGCGGCGTTTGCCTAAAGCGCTGGTGTGGATCAAGGCCCACCACCCGCAGCTACACATCAGCGTGGCCTCAGGCATGTCGGCGGAGCTGGCGCGGCGCGTGGAAGACGGTGAGCTCGATGCCGCAATCACTACCGAACCGGTCAGCCCTTACCCGCAAAACCTGGACTTCACACCGCTGTTCGAGGACCGTTTCTGGGCCATTGCCAGCCCTGAGCTGGCCGGGTATAGCGTGCCGCAGTTGCTGGCCAGCCAGCCATTCCTGCGCTTCGACAAGCGTGCCTGGGCCGGCCGGCAGATCGAGCAGGAGCTACGCCGCCAGCATGTACAGGTGAGCGAACTGATGGAGCTGGACAGCCAGGAAGCCCTGGCGCGCATGGCGGTGATGGGCCTGGGCGTGGCGATCATCCCCATGGCGGACGACGACCTGCAACGCTTGCCACCCGCCACCTGCCTGCCGTTTGGCGAGCCGCAGCTGACCCGGCGGGTGGTGTTGCTGGAGCATGAAAAAAGCCAGCGGCGGCATTTGAGTGCGGTGTTGAAGACCGCCCTGGAAGCCTGAAGCCGGGCTGCTCCAGGGCGAGACGAGCACCCACCAACATGCACTTTTCCTCAACGGTCACTGAAGAAAACAACGTTTTTCCAGATTGATCCGCACCCGTAGTCTATGCCCGTACCCGACCACGGAATGCTGACCATGCTGCACTTGCTGCTGACCACCCTGCTACCCATCATCCTGCTGATTGCCCTGGGTACCTTCCTGCGACTTCGCGGTTTTCTTGCCGAGAACTTCTGGCCTGGCGCCGAGCGCCTGAGCTATTACGTCCTGCTGCCGTCGCTGTTCCTCCATGGCCTGGCCACTGCCAACCTCGATGGCATACCGGTGCTGGGCATGGCCGGCGCCCTGATGCTCTCAACCTTGGCAGGTGCCGTGTTGCTGGTGCTGTATCAGGGCACGGCGAACCATGATGGAGCCGACTTCACTTCAGTGTTTCAGGGCGGTATCCGCTTCAACAACTACATCGGCGCCACCCTGGCTGCGGGCATCTATGGCAGCGCCGGGATTGCCCTGGCAGCGGTGGCCAACGCGGCCATCGTGCCCTTGGTCAACCTGCTCTGCGTGCTGGTGTTTGCCCGCTTCAGCGCCCGTCACAGTTCCCCTGCCACAGTGCTTCGGGCGATCTTCGCCAACCCGCTGATCATCGGCTGCGCTGGGGGGCTGATGCTACGGGTCTCGGGGCTGGGCTTGCCAACCGGTATCGACGCCACGGTCAAGGCCTTGGGCCACGCCGCCTTGCCTCTGGGCCTGCTGTGTGTCGGTGCAGCACTGGGCGGCGCCAGCCTCGGCCAGCAGGTGCGCCCGCTGATGGCGGCATCGGCGTTCAAGTTCCTGGTCATGCCAATGACCACCTGGGGCCTTTGCCGGCTGCTCGGCCTGAGTGGCCAGGCAGCGGTGGTGGCGGTGCTGTTCCAGGCGCTGCCAACCGCTTCATCGTCTTATGTCATGGCCCGGCAAATGGGCGGCAATGCGCCACTGATGGCCACCATCATCGCTCTGCAGACCGTGGCTGCCGCCGCCACCTTGCCTTTGGTGTTAATGCTTACGCTTGGCTAGACTGAAATTCTGCCCACCGCCTGGTAGTTCACCCATGCGCCTTTACTGCATGCTGATCGGCTTGACCTCGGCCCTGCTCACAGGCCCCCTGTTTGCCGCTGACCCGGCCAAAGCCGCCGTTGCCGAGGACAAGGCCGAAGTGCTTGAAGAAAAAGTCGTTGAAGATGCGCCTCCCCCCAAAAAAGCGGAGAAACTGACCCCCGGCGAAGCTCAGGCAGTGGACCCGGCTGGCAAGGCGCCGCTGGATGACAGCATCACCTGCCTGGCTCGTACCCTCTACTGGGAAGCCAAAGGCGCCGACGCCAAAGACATGACCGCAGTGGCCAGCGTGGTGCTCAACCGCCTGGGCCACGATGGCTTTCCCGATACCATCTGCGGGGTTGTCAAACAGGGTGTGGAGACCAAGGCCTGCCAGTTCTCATGGTGGTGTGACGGGCGCCCGGACCAGGTCGAGGAGCCGCAACGCTACGATGTTGCCAAAGAGATCGCACGCAAGGCACTGAACCAGCAGTTGAAAGACCCCACCGGCGGTGCGTTGTACTTTCACGATCGCACTGTGCGCCCCGACTGGGCGAAGGCATATCGAAAGACCGCGCAGACGACCCACTTCCTGTTCTACAAGCCAGACCAGGCGTTGGCCCATTGACGCGTAAACGGCTGACAACGCTGGCCTGATACGAATGATTGGCAACTGACCGCACTTTTCCATCGACCAGGGGTCTACCCCCTCTTTTGCCGCCAGTAACGATTGCCGGCGTTTTCATTGCCTTGCACGACCTCGGGCCAAAAGCCGCGGGCTTGTGTAGGATGAGCAGCGCATACCACGACGCTGCCAGTCAAAGGGAGATCCACATGCGCGTCCTGACATCCGTCGTCTTGTCGCTGAGCCTGGTCGTTTCGACCGGGGCGCTGGCAGCCACCGGCGAAGAGGCGCAGCTGATCGATTCGATCAATGTCTACCGCAGCAAGGCCCAGCCCTGCGGTGGCGGGGCGTCGCTGGAACTGCCACCGCTCAATAGCGACACACGCCTTGCGCTGTCGCCAGAGGGCACCCGCGACCTGCAACAGGCCATGACCCGCGCCGCTTACCCGATGGTCAGCGTCCAGGCCATCAGCCTGTCGGGGCCACGCGATGCACGCGCCGCCATGCATGCCATCGAGGAAAGCTTCTGCCAAGTGGTGCTCGACCCGCAATTCGTCGATATCGGCGTCAGCCAGGAGGGCCGCGACTGGCGCATCGTACTGGCACGGCCGCTGCTCACCGGCCGCCTGGGCGACTGGCAGGCCGAGGGGCAGAAGGTGCTGCAGGAGGTCAACGCCGCGCGCAAGGTGCCACGGCAATGCGGCGGCCAGCCGTTTGCCGCCGCCCCGGCACTCAGCTGGAGCACAGTGCTGGCCGGGGTCGCAGCCAACCACACACGGGCCATGGCCAACCAGAACTTCTTCGACCACATCGACAAAGATGGCCGCACACCCGGTGACCGGGCGGAACTGGCCGGGTACCTGTACCAGCAGATCGGCGAAAATATCACTGCCGGGCGTGACACCGCGCAAAAGGTCGTGAATGGCTGGCTGAACAGCCCGGGGCACTGCGCCACGCTGATGAATCCGGCCTTCCGTGAACTGGGCGCTGCGTATGCGGTAGACCCCAAGAGTGATGCCGGGATCTACTGGACAGGCGTGTTCGGGACGCCGCAGTAGGTCAGGTGAAGGGGCAATTGCCTGCACGCAACTGCAAAGCTGTACAACCAAACCGACGCCGCACGCACTTGCCAAGGTAGCTGGCATCCCCCAGGCCCACCTCATCGGCAATCTGCGCCAGGCTGTGGCTGGAGTTGAGTAAACGCCAGCGCGCCTGCTGCAAGCGCATCTCCAGCCACCAGGCCTTGGCGCTCATGCCGTGGCTGGCCTGGAACTGCCGGTCCAGTTGACGCCGGCTAATGCCCAGTTCCGCCGCCAGTTGCTCCACGGCCAACGGCGTGCCCAGATGATGACGCATCAGTGCTTGCGCCCGCTGCACCTGGCGTCCCTGACCGGCTCCCAGCTCCAGCGAGCGCAAGGCATGACGGCTGTCGCGGGTCTCGTCCACCAGCATGTCAGCCAGCCCTTTGAGCGCACGTGTTCGCCCGCAAGCACGTGACAGTAGGGCAACGGCCAGGTCGATGGCGGCAGTGCCACCGGCGCACGTGATGCGGTTGCCATCGATGCAGTACAACTGCTCGCGCAGCAGCTGCAACTGCGGAAAAGCAGCCCGAAACTCGGCTTCGTGACGCCAGTGCACCACCACCTTGTGCCCCTGCAGCAGGCCGCAGGCCGCCAGCAGGAAGGCGCCATTGTCGACCCCCACCAGCTTGACACCTGCCTTGGCGGCCTGCCTGAGCAAAGCCCGATAACGTGGCGCCAGCTCCACGGTGGCCAAGGCACTGCGGCCGCCAAACACCACCAGGTAGTCGAAACGGCTCAGCTCGAGCTGATCCGCAATGGCCTCGACCTGCAGCACCGCGCCACTGCTTGACGGTACCGGCTCGAGGCTGAGCCCCGCCACCGTCCAACTGCAATAGCGTTGCTGGCTGTAGTCCTCGTCGTCGGCGCTGAAGCGCAATTTGTCGAGAAAGGCGCCAAACGGCAGCAAGGCAAAATCCGGTAACGGCATGATCAGCAAGCGGATGTCGGGCGGCATGAAACCACGTCCAGAAAAAACCCTTGTATGACCAGATAATACTCTTCCAGCTTGAGCGTTGCGCCATAGACTGGCGCTCTCTCTCGAACAAGGCAATGTTCAACATGGCACTGGACACCTGGCTCATCTATCTGCTGGCCAGCATCGGCCTGTCGCTGACCCCTGGGCCCAACAGCCTGTTGGCGTTGACCCATGGCGCGCTCTATGGCGCACGGCGAACGCTGTTTACCATCGTGGGTGGGGTATTTGGTTTCAGCGCCCTCATCGCCTTGGCCATGTTCGGCCTCAGCGCACTGCTCCAAACCTCGGCGTCGGTGCTGGGCGTACTGAAGTGGGTGGGTGGGGCTTATTTGATCTGGCTGGGCATTCAACTGTGGCGCAGCCCAGGCCTGCTGCTGGAACTGACCGAGCAAAGCGCGCGGCGCGGCAATGCCGGGCTGTTTCGCCAGGGCCTGCTTTCGGCCATGGCCAACCCCAAGGTGCTGCTGTTCTATGGCGCCTTCCTGCCGCAGTTCATCGACCCACAGCGAGGGCTGGTGCTGCAATTTGCGGTGATGGCCGCGACCTTTGCCAGCGTTGAGTTCCTGGTCGAATACCTGCTGGCGCGCCTGGCGTTTCGCATTCGGCCATGGCTGGCCAAGGGTGGCAAAGGTTTCAATCGTTGCTGCGGGAGCCTGTTTGCCTTGATTGGCCTGGCGCTGCCGCTTGGCCGATAGCGGGCCCGCGAAACCGGGCGAAGCCCGTGCCCTCCATCGCGTACCGGTTCAACCCCGGCGTGGTTTGAGTAGAAACACAACCAGCGCCACACCCGGCAACCCCGCCCCCACCAGTGCCACGCCATGCCAGCCAAACTGGCTGAACAGCGCACTGGCCACCGCCGACCCCAGCGCCCCGCCGAGGAAGATGCTGGTCATGTACACCGCATTCAGCCGCCCGCGGCTGGCAGGGTCCAGTGCGTATACTTCGCGCTGGCCGATGACCATGTTCATCTGCACCGCAAAGTCCAGCAACACGCCGGTAAGGCCCAGGCCAATCACGCTGTAACCCGGTACTGTCAGCCCCAGCAACAAGGCCGCCGGCGCCAGCAACAGCGCCAGCAGCGAGCCGGCCCGGGCATGCCCGGCATCGGCCAGGCGGCCGGCCAAGGGTGCAGCAACGGCGCCCACCGCGCCAACAAGGGCGAACACAGCGATCTGGCTTTGTGACAGCCCATGCTCACCGGCGAGCGCCATCGGCACCGCCGTCCAGTAAAGGCTGAACGCTGCGAACATCAATGCCTGGTACAACGAACGCTGGCGCAACAGCGGATAACGACGCAGCAGTGTGAGCAGCGACAGCATCAACCCGGCATAGCTGGCTTTGTGCTCGGGACGCCGCTGCGGCAAGGTCAACACCAGCAAGAGGATGATCGCCAGCATTACCCCGGCGGCGCCAATGAACACCGCACGCCAGCCGAAGTGGTCGGCCACCAGGCTCGACAGCGGTCGTGCCAGCAGGATGCCCAGCAACAAGCCGCCCATGATGTTACCGACCACACGACCACGCTGCTGCTCCGGCGCCAGATGCGCCGCCAGCGGGATGAGCATCTGCACCGACACCGAACTAAAGCCGATCAGCAGTGCATAACCCAGGAACAGCTGGCCCTGGCCACTGCTGCTGGTGCCCGCCAGCAGCAGGCTGACGCACGCCAGGACCGCGGTGGCCACCATCAGGCGGCGGTTTTCCAGCAGGTCGGCCAGCGGTACCAGCAACAACAGGCCCAAGGCATAGCCCAGCTGAGTGAGAGAAACGATCAGGCTGGCATGCTCGGTGGACAGCCCCAGGTCCGGGGCGATCAGCCCGACGATGGGCTGGGCGTAGTAGATGTTGGCGACGATCGCGCCGCAGCAGAACGCCAACAGCACTACCAGAGCCCGGCTCAGGCTGGCGGCTGCCGGTTGCGCTGTCGCAAGGGAGGGGTTCATGCGAAGTTCCTCGACATGGGATGGGGAGATGCCGGCTACCTTACCCATGGACGCCATCGCCGAGAATCCGGCGGTGGCGCAATGCGGCTTTGCGCACAGCGCAACACTAGTTGCCGCGTATGAGCAAATTTTCGCAAAAGTCGATGAATGCGTTTACCCGCCGTGAGCCCCGGTGGTTGGGCATATACAAGGCGTTGATGCTGCTATTGGCTGTGCCAGGGCTGGCCTGCCAGTCGGGGAAAACCCGCTGCAGGCGCCCCGCCAGCACATCGTCGCGTACCAGCCAGTCGGCCAGCAGTGCGATACCACTGCCTGCCAGTGCCGTTTCACGCAACAGGTCGGCGTTGGCGCTGCGCAGTGGCCCGTTTACGTCCAGCTCCAGGCTGTCCTGGCCACAGGTCAGGCGCCAGGGGCGCGCTTTCTGCCCATAGCGAAAGCGCAGGCAGGCATGGTCAAGCAACTCCCGGGGATGCTGCAGTGGCTCACGCCCGACCAGGTAGGCCGGGCTGGCCACCAGCCAACGCTGAAAACCGCCGAGCCGGCGGCACACCAGCTCGTCATTGGGCGAGGGGTCGCCCAGGCGAATCGACAGGTCATAGCGCCCGTCAAGCAAGTCGTCCAGGCGGTCGCTGAGGTCGATGTCCAGTTCCAGTGCCGGGTGCTGCGCCAGGAATGCCCCCAGGTGCGGGGCGATGACCCGCCGACCAAACTCCACTGGCAGGCTCAGGCGCAGTACACCCACAGGCTCCTCGCCGCGATCGGCGATGCTGGCATCAGCCTCGTCCAGTGCTTCAAAAATGCCCCGTGCCCGCTGGTAGTAACGGGCGCCGGCTTCGGTCAGGCTGACCTGGCGCGTCGAGCGGTTGAGCAAGGTGGCGCCCAGCGACGCTTCCAGGGCATCGACCAGACGTGTCACCGACGATGTCGCCAGCCCTAGCCTGCGCGCGGCAGCAGAAAAGCCTTGGGCATCGACAGTGGCCACGAACATTTTCATCGCCAGCAGCTTGTCCATGTTCAGCCCGTCTTCCAAAAACCGGAAAGTTCTTACAAACAGCCGGGCGGGTCAAGCAGCGCGCCCCACGGCAATTGCGTCCATAGTGAAATCAACCCAATTCCAAGGAGGCTTGCCATGACCCTGAACAACCTGCTGACCGCCCTGCCGCCCTGCGATCCCGCCAGCGCCGAACGTGTCGACGAATTGCTCAGCCGCCCAGGCGTGCGCGTGAAGCGTATCGTCTCCAGCGGGCAAGCCAGCCCACCCGGTTTCTGGTACGACCAGGCTGAAGGTGAGTGGATCATGTTGCTCAGGGGGGCTGCCGCCCTGCGTTTCGAGCACGAGCACCACACCCGCCTGCTGGCGCCGGGCGATTGTCTGGACATCCCCCCGCACCACCGCCACCGCGTGGAATGGACCGCACCCGGCACGGCCACCATCTGGCTCGCGGTGTTCTATAGCAGCAGCACCCCATGACCGGCATGAAGGGCCATGCACATGACGCTGTTGTTACGTAGCCGTGCAAGGTTGGGCTTACGACCAAAGCATGAATACAAATCGAACATGCGCATTAACGCCCCGTTCAATGCGTTTTTCAGCACCTTATCTATACTTTTAGCCACATCTTCGTAAGTTCAGCCCTGCGACAATCAGCCTCGCTCAATTATGTACCAACTTGTTAATTAGCAAGCTAAGGGCTTAAACTGCGCGCATTCCACCTGCTGAGATCCCTGGCATGAAAGAAATACCGCGCGCCTCTGGCGCCACACACTTCATCCTGGTCGGCCTGGGCGTGATCATCGCCCTGCTCGGCCTCCTCCTGGCTGCTGGCGGCGTCAAGCTCGCCGGTCTGGGCGGTTCCTGGTACTTCCTGATCGGCGGCCTGGCCATGGCCATCGCCGGTGTCCTCATTGCTCGGCGCAAGAAGGCTGGCGCCTGGCTGTATGCCGTGTTCCTGGTCGGCACTGCCATCTGGGCGGTGATCGATGCAGGCCTGGTGTTCTGGCCGCTGTTCTCGCGCCTGTTCATGTTCGGCGCAATCGGCATGGTCGTGGCGCTGGTCTACCCGCTGCTGGCGCGTGCCAACGGCGCCAGCGCCGGGCGCGGTGCCTACGGCGTCGCCGGGGTAATGGCCGTGGTACTGGTGATCGCGGTCGGCAACATGTTCGTTGCCCACCCAAGCGTCGCCCCCAACGGCAAAGGCCCGGGCATGACCCCGGTCGAAACCGGCAAGGAACAGAAAGACTGGGCCCACTACGGCAACACCGAAGGTGGCAGCCGCTTCGCCGCGCTTGACCAGATCAACCGGGATAACGTCAACAAGCTGAAAGTGGCCTGGACCTACCACACCGGCGACGTCGCCATCAGTGACGGCAACGGTGCCGAAGACCAGCTCACCCCGCTGCAGATCGGCAGCAAGGTGTTCATCTGCACCCCGCACAACAACCTGATCGCACTCGATGCCGACACCGGCAAAGAGCTGTGGAAGAACGAAATCAACGCCCAGTCCAAGGTCTGGCAGCGTTGCCGTGGCATGGCCTACTTCGACGCCACTGCCGCCATCGCCCAGCCAACCCAGCCGAACAGCTCGCCGATCACCGGCGTTAGCGTACCAGCCGGTGCCAACTGCCAGCGTCGCCTGCTGACCAACACCATCGACGGCCGCCTGATTGCCGTCGACGCCGACAACGGCGAGTTCTGCCAGGGCTTCGGCAACAATGGCCAGGTCGACCTCAAGGCCGGCCTGGGTGATGTACCGGACTCCTACTACCAGCTGTCCTCGGCACCACTGATGGCCGGCACTACCGTAGTGGTCGGAGGCCGGGTTGCCGACAACGTCCAGACCGACATGCCAGGTGGCGTGATCCGTGGTTTTGACGTGATCACCGGTGAAATGCGCTGGGCCTTCGACCCGGGCAACCCGGAAGATCGCCAGGCACCACAAGCCGACAGCACCTATGTGCGCAGCACGCCGAACAGCTGGGCGCCGATGTCTTACGACCCGGCGATGAACACCGTGTTCCTGCCCATGGGTTCGTCGTCCACCGACATCTACGGCGTAGAGCGCAGCAAACTGGACCACACGTACGGCGCTTCGGTGCTGGCCCTGGACGCCACCACCGGCAACCAGAAGTGGGTGTTCCAGACCGTGCACAACGACCTCTGGGACTTCGACCTGCCCATGCAGCCGAGCCTGATCGACTTCACCAAGGACGACGGCCAGTCGGTATCTGCGGTGGTGATCGGCACCAAGGCCGGGCAGATCTACGTGCTCGACCGCGCCACCGGCAAGCCGCTGACCCAGGTCGACGAAGTACCGGTCAAGCCAAGCAACATCCCGAACGAGCCGTACTCCCCTACCCAGCCCAAGTCGGTGGGCATGCCGCAGATTGGCGCGCAGACCCTGACCGAATCGGACATGTGGGGTGCCACCCCGTATGACCAGCTGCTGTGCCGCATCGACTTCAAGAAGATGCGCTACGACGGCCTGTACACCGCGCCGGGCACCGACCTGTCGCTGAGCTTCCCGGGTTCGCTGGGTGGCATGAACTGGGGCAGCATTTCTACCGACCCGGTACATGGCTTCATCTTCGTCAACGACATGCGCCTGGGCCTGTGGATCCAGATGATCCCGTCGCAGAACAAAGGTGGCGCAGCGTCCGGTGGCGAAGCACTGAACACTGGCATGGGCGCGGTACCGCTCAAGGGCACCCCGTATGCCGTGAACAAGAACCGCTTCCTGTCGGTCGCCGGCATTCCATGCCAGGCACCGCCGTTCGGCACCCTGACCGCCATCGACATGAAGACCCGCCAGGTGGCCTGGCAGGTACCGGTCGGCACCGTTGAAGACACCGGCCCGCTCGGCATCCGCATGCACCTGCCGATCAAGATCGGCCTGCCAACCCTTGGCGGCACCCTGTCGACCCAAGGCGGCCTGGTGTTCATCGCCGGAACCCAGGACTTCTACCTGCGCGCTTACGACAGCAGCAACGGCAAGGAAATCTGGAAGGCTCGCCTGCCAGTAGGCAGCCAGGGCGGCCCGATGACCTACGTCTCGCCGAAAACCGGCAAGCAGTACGTGGTGATCACTGCTGGCGGTGCACGCCAGTCGACTGACCGTGGCGACTACGTGATTTCTTACGCTCTGCCGTAAGACCGCGTCGCCTGCTTCGCGGGCAAGCCCGCTCCTACAAGGCCCCTGTAGGAGCGGGCTTGCCCGCGAATGCCCCTCAAAGACAATCCGAGATTCTGTAATGCCATCCGCAATTCGCATCACCCCCACCCTGCTGCTGGCCCTGGCCAGCACCACTGCCCTTGCCAACGACGACCTCATGACCCGCAGCACCCTGACCGGTGACTGGGGCGGCCTGCGTCATCAACTCGAAGAGGACGGCGTCAAGATCACCGGCGACTACAGCGGTGAAACTGCCTACAACGCCCACGGTGGCCTGCACCGCTCGGCGCGCTATTCGCAGAACGTCAAGCTGGGCGTGCAGTTCGACCTGTCGAAACTGTACGGCCTGGACAACGGCGGCAAGGTTCAGCTGACCATCAACGACCGCCGCGGTAACAGCGCCTCGGAAGACCTGGTAGGCAACCGCCTGCCGATTCAGGAAAACTTCGGTGGCCTGTACACTCGCCTGACCGAGCTGAGCTACGAGCGCACGCTGTTCACCACGGCGCTCAACGTCAAGCTCGGCTACATGGCCATGGGCAACGACCTCGGCGGCCTGGACAGCGGCATCCTGTGCAATTTCATGAACGCCGGCTTCTGCGGCCACCCGCTGAACATGTCCGGCGGCAGTGGCTGGGCCAACTACCCCAACGCTCACCTCGGTGTGCGGGTGAAGTACGACCTGTCGCCCGCCTGGCAACTGCGCGTGGCGGCGTTCAACGTCGACCCCGAAAGCAACGGCAACTCAAGCCGCGCCTGGCACCTGGGGCCCAAACACACCACCGGCACCGTGGTACCGGTAGAGCTTATCTACAAGCTGCAAGGTGAACTGCCAGGCGAGTACAAGCTGGGCTACTACTACGACAGCTCCGATGTGAAACGCATTGGCAGCGACGATGAAGTGTCTGGCCGAGGTGGCCATTACCTGCTGATCGACCAGGCGGTGTGGAACGACCAGGCCTCCCCAGGCCGAAGCCTGCACGCCTTCGGCCAGTACTCGGCGTCAAGCAAGGCCGCTTCGCCGTTCACCAAGTGGTATGGCGCCGGCGTGGTGCTGTACAAACCGTTCGAAGGCCGCCCGAAGGATACCGTGGCACTGGGTTACGGCCGGGCCGTGCCCAACCCGCGTAGCCGCGATGTGCTGGAAGATGCCGCTTTCGACGCGGGCCAGCAGTTCCCGGATATCGACAGCGCCGAGCAGTTGATCGAACTGAGCTACGGCTACCAGGCCACGCCATGGCTGAACCTGCGCCCGGATGTGCAATACATCATCGAGCCAGGGGCGTTTTCGGGCAAAGACATCGACAACGCACTGGTGGTTGGCCTGCAGGTCAAGGCGACCTTCTGAGTCACCGGGGCCGCGCTGCGGCCCATCCACCGTCGCAACCATCAAGCCTGCTTGAGGTAGTCCACCAGCCTCAGCAGCATGGCATCACAGCCCCGCAACTGTTCGACACTGACAAACTCATCCGGCTTGTGGCCCTGGTCCATGCTGCCAGGCCCGCACACCACGGTGGGTATGCCCGCCTGGTCGAACAGGCCACCTTCGGTACCAAACGCTACGGTACCGAACGCATCCGAACCACTGAGCAACGCCACCAACCGCGCAGCCTCGCTGTCCTCCGGTGTCGCCAGCCCCGGATAGGCGCTCAGCGGCTCCAGGCGAATAGCGCTGGCGGTATTGACCTTGCGCATACGCGGCAGCAACTCGGCTTCAGCATACGTTTGTAACTGGTCGGCCACCGCCTGCGCCTCGAACCCAGGGAGCGCGCGTATTTCGAAATCGAACTCGCACTCGGCCGGCACGATGTTCAGCGCCCTGCCCCCTTTGATCACCCCGGTCTGCACCGTGGAGAACGGCGGATCGAAGCGCTCGTCGTGATGAGCCGGCAGTGCCAGGGCATCGCCGATGTCACCCAACTTGCCAATCAGTTTCGCCGCATATTCGATGGCGTTCACCCCATACGGCGCGTACGCCGAATGGCACGCTGCGCCCTGTACCTGGCAACGCATAGCCAGCTTGCCCTTGTGCCCCAGCACCGGCTTGAGTTCGGTGGGTTCACCGATCAGGCACAGCCGTGGTTTACACGGGCGCTGTTCGAGGGCAGCCAGCATCGAGCGCACGCCCAGGCAACCAACTTCTTCGTCATAGGAAAATGCCAGGTGTATCGGCATGCGCAACGGCTGGGCGAGAAAAGCGGGCACAGCAGCCAACACCGAGGCGATAAAGCCTTTCATGTCGGCCGTGCCGCGGCCATACAGGCGGCCGTCACGCTCACTCAGGGCAAATGGCTCGACCGTCCAGGCCTGGCCATCCACCGGCACCACATCGGTATGGCCAGACAGCACCACACCGCCAACATCTCTGGGGCCGATGGTGGCGAACAGGTTGGCCTTGGTGCCCTCCGGGTTATGGAACAGCTCGCATTCCACTCCCAACTCGGCCAGGTAATCACGGATAAAACCGATCAGCGCCAGGTTGGAGTCGCGGCTCACCGTGGCAAAGCCGATCAGCCGGGCCAGCAGCGTGCGGCTGACAAATTCACTCATCGCCCGGCACCCCATAGCTTGGCGCGGCAGTCGGGTTGAGGGCGCGGGTAACGTAATCCTGCATCTGCGGGCGATAGGCTTGCCACAGGCCATCGAGCGCGCCGACCGGGTCGCTATCGGCCCAGTCGACGCGCAGGTCCACCAGCGGCCAGGTCAGCTCGCCCGCAATCTTCAGCGCCGCCGAGTGCACAGGCCCGGCTTCACCACCCGCGGCCATCGCCGCGTGCATGGCTGCCAACAGGCGGTCGGCCAGGTGGCCGCCGGCCTGCTCGAAGGCCAGTACCATGGCTTCGATCACCTGGGTCGAGGACAGCAGGTTTCCAGCCGCCGCGCATTGTTCGCCGGCCACTGCATGGTGTGTGCCCAGTGCTTCCCGCCCGGTGAACAATGCCACCTGGCCGTGACTGTCGATCACCGTGACCTGGCGGTATTCACTCCAGCCATTGGCACTGAGCACCCTGTCCAGCGCGGCGGCAGGCGGCAACTGGCCATGCTCAAGGGCATCGAGAATCTGCGGGCCTAGCGCCGGCAGAGTGATGTTCTGGGTAGAGACCGCGCCCACACCGGCACGCACCCAGGGGCAACGGGCACCCACGGCGATGCTCGACGAGCTGATGGCGATACCGACCTGGCCGGTTTCCTGGCAACGACCGATGATGGAGAACGTCATGTCATGGTTCCTGTTGTGCTGTGCGATACACGGCATTCTGAGTGGAACCTTCTGGCGGGCGAAACGACCTTTTTCCGAGGGGGTAGGCAGGAAAAAACTATGCTCAAGGCCCCGCTCTCTGCACCCGCTCGAAAAACCACCTCACCCACCCGGGCAACCCACCCCGCAGGCCAGAGAACTCAAGGCCTTCGCCGTTTTATCGGCAAGCACCAGCTAAATACTATTTTCGCCATTTCCACAGCATCCCTAGTCTGGCTCCAGGCAACGGCGGTCCTCCAAACCGACCTGACAATAACCGCCTGAACAAGGGCTCGGACATGACACTGAACAACCTCGAAATCGACACCCTCGTCGTCGGCGCCGGCCAGGCCGGCGTGGCCATGAGCGAACACCTGAGCAAGCTTGGCGTGCCGCACCTGGTACTGGAGCGCAACCGCATCGCACAGGCCTGGCGTACCGGCCGTTGGGACTCGCTGGTCGCCAACGGCCCGGTCTGGCACGACCGCTTCCCAGGGCTGGAATTCAACCTTGACGCCGATGCGTTCGCCGGCAAGGACCAAGTGGCCGACTACTTCGAGCAGTACGTACGCAAGTACAACCTGCCCGTGCGCACCGGCATTGAAGTGAAGCGCGTGGTGCGTAACAGCGACCGCCCCGGCTTCACCATCGAAACCAATGAAGGCGTGATTCGCGCCAACCGCGTAGTCGCCGCCACCGGCCCGTTCCAGAAGCCAGTGATCCCGGCCATCGCGCCGAAAGACAGCAACCTGCACCAGATTCATTCCGCGGCTTATTTCAACCCAGAGCAGTTGCCTGAAGGCGCGGTACTGGTGGTCGGTGCCGGTTCCTCCGGCGTGCAGATCGCCGAAGAACTGATGCGCGCCGGGCGCCAGGTGTACCTGTCGGTTGGCGCCCACGACCGCCCGCCGCGTGCCTACCGCAACCGCGACTTCTGCTGGTGGCTGGGCGTGCTGGGCGAGTGGGACGCGGAAATTGCCAAGCCCGGTCGCGAGCATGTGACCATCGCGGTCAGCGGCGCCCGTGGTGGCCACACCGTGGACTTCCGCGCCCTCGCCCACCAAGGCATGACCCTGGTCGGCCTGACCCAGTCGTTCGAAAACGGCGTAGCGCGCTTCCAGGACAACCTGGTCGAGAACATCAACCGCGGCGACGAAAACTACCTGGCCCTGCTGGATGCGGCCGATGCCTACATCGAACGCAACGGCCTGGACCTGCCGGAAGAGCCCGAAGCCCGCCAGCGCCTGGCCGACCCGGAGTGCATGCGCAACCCGCTGCAGCAACTGGACCTGGCCAAAGCCGGCGTCAGCAGCATCATCTGGGCCACCGGTTACGGCGTGGACTTCAGCTGGCTGCAGGTAGACACCTTCGATGCCAACGGCAAGCCCCAGCACCAGCGCGGTGTAGCCCGCGAACCGGGCGTGTACTTCCTCGGCCTGCCGTGGTTGTCGCGCCGTGGTTCATCGTTCATCTGGGGGGTGTGGCACGACGCCAAGCACGTCGCCGGCCACATCGCCACGCAGCGTACCTACACCGCCTACCGCGACCGCGAGCAACGCGCAGCGGATGAGCAGCAAACCGCCAAGATCAGCAATGTCAGCACCCTCGGAGCCCACTGATGCCTACCCATACTCGCATCCGCATGTTCAACACCAAGGAAACCTACCCCAACCAGACCCTGGACAACGACTTGTGCCAGGCCGTGCGGGCGGGTAATACCATCTACGTGCGTGGCCAGGTCGGTACCGACTTCGAAGGCAAGCTGGTAGGCCTGGGTGACCCGCGCGCACAAACCGAACAGGCGATGAAGAACGTCAAGCAACTGCTTGAAGAAGCCGGCTCGGACCTGTCGCACATCGTCAAGACCACCACCTATATCACCGACCCGCGCTTCCGCGAGCCGGTGTACAAAGAGGTGGGCAAGTGGCTCAAGGGCGTATTCCCGATTTCCACCGGGTTGGTGGTGGCCGGGTTGGCCCAGGCCGAATGGCTGATGGAGATCGACGTGATCGCCGTGGTACCCGATCAGCAATGACCGCAGGCCTGAATGGCGGGTGGTGACTGCCACCTGCCGTCCAGCCACACCTGAGTGCCAACGGGCCGCGAAAAGCGGCCCCAGCGCTTTGAGCTAGAAGCCCAAGGTTGCCGATAACAGGTAAGTACGCGGCGTGGAAAGGGTCAACCCCGGCTCACTGTCATCCGACGCCCCCGCCGAGCTCCAGTAGCGATCATCGAGCACATTCTCGACACTGGCCCGCAAGGTAACCTCGGTGGCGTCCACCTTGAAGGCGTAACGTGCGCCCAGGTCATAACGCTCCCAGCCATCGATGCGCTTGCTGTTGTTCTGGTCCAGGTACTGCGAACTGGAGTGAATGCCGCGCGCTGTGAAGGTCAGGCCGCTCACCCCTGGCACGTCCCATTCAGCCCCCAGATTGACGTTGTATTCGGGCGTGGCCGGCGCACGGTTGCCATCGTAGGCACCGCCGATGGTGTCGGTGAGCTCGCTGTCGAGATACATCACCCCACCCAGCACCCGCACGCCCTGCACTGGCTCACCGAACACACTCAGCTCGATGCCGCGGTTGTCACGCTTGCCATTGGGGCCGAACACCCGCGAGACGGGGTTGGTCTCGTAGGCCGGCTGGCGAATGCGGAAGGCGCTGGCAGTAAAGGCCACCTGGCCGAGGTCGTACTTGGCCCCCACCTCGATCTGACGGCTGGTGAACGGCGGGAAGATCTGGTCTTCGTTGATCGAGGTCGATGGGGCGATCTTGCCTTGGCTCAAGCCCTCCATGTAGTTGGCGTACAACGAGAGCTGGTCGGTGACCTTGAGCAATATCCCCCCCGAAGGCGAGAGCTTTTCTTCGTCATAGGCCGTCTCGCCTTTGACGCCGTCGCTCCAGTCATCCACCTGCACCCGTTGCCAGCGCGCACCCAGGGTCAGCAGCAGGCGGTCGTCAAAAAAACCAAGGGTGTCGGCCAGGGCCACGCCGGAGAAGCGGTTTTCCGTGTAAACCTCGGGGTCGAGGCGGGTTGGCGTAGCGGGTGTCGCTGCGGCCACCGGGTTGTAGAGGTTGCTCGGCGCCGAGGCATAGCGCGCCCCGCCGTTGGTGAAGTCCATGTAGTAATAGCTGGCGGCCAGGTTCAGCTCGTGGCTCACCGGCCCGGTATGGAACCAGTGACGCAAACCGGCCATGGCGGTGCGCACCGACTCGTCCCGGGTAAAGTCACGCGGCTGCACAGTGAAGTCGCCGGCATCGTTGGTGATCGACACGTTATGGCGCAGGAAGTCGTGGTTGCTCTTGCGCGCACCGACCGCACCATAGGCCAGCAGCGATTCGCTGATATCGTACTCGGCGTTCAGCGCACCGAAAGTGTCGTTGGTACGCGCCTTGCTCCAGGCCTGGGCGTAGTTGTGGCGTACGTCATTGGCATTGGGCACCTTGGCATTGGCACCGACCAGCACACGCTCCTGCGGGGCGTCGGTGTCGCGTTCGGTGTGGCCAAGGTCTGCCGAGAGCCGCAGGCGCTCGCCTCGAAAATCCAGGCCCAGCACCGCCATTTCGCGGTCAACGCGCTGGTGGTCCCATTCGGTATCACCGGCCTGCTTCACACCATTGAAGCGCACGCCGAACTGCTGGCCTTCACCAAAGCGACGGCCGATGTCCACTGCGCCGCCTGTCTGGCCTGCCGAGGCGTAGCTGCCGGTGAATTCGGTGATCGGTTTGTCAGCGGCTCGCTTGGGCTGCACATTGATACCGCCGCCCACGCTGCCACGCGGCGAAATGCCGTTGATCAACTGGCTGGGGCCTTTGATGATGTCGACCCGATCGGCCATTTCCATGTCGATCGAGTACGTCGGCAAGATGCCATAGAGACCGTTGTAAGCCACATCACTGTTGAACAGGCTGAAGCCGCGAATGGTGAACTGCTCGAAACGCCCGCCCGCCGGGTTGGTAGCACGCACCGAAGGGTCACTGGCAATCAGCTCGCCCAAGGTGCGCGCCTGCTGGTTCTTGACCAGTTCGCTGGTGTAGCTGGTGATGCTGAACGGGGTTTCCATGAAGTCGCGCGAACCGAGCATGCCTTGCGCGCCCTGGCGTGCCACTTGGCCACCGGCATACGGCTGCGCTTCGCTGCCTGCGGCCAGGCCGCCGACGATGCGGGTGGGGGCGATTTCCAGAGCGCCACTGGCCTGGGGGGCCGGCATCAAGGTGAAGGCCCCCTCACCCACCGGCAGCGCCTGCAGGCCGCTACTGCGCAGCAACTGGCTGAAGCCTTCATCGACACTGTAACGACCGGACAAGCCGTTACTTTGCCGGCCCTCTACCAATGCCGGGTCCAGCGAAAGGCTGACACCGGCCTGGTCGGCGAAATGGGTCAAAGCAGCACCCAGGCTGGCTGGCGCCACCTGGAACGTACGCCGGGCCGGCTCATCGGCCCAGGTGGGCGCACACAACAGCAGGCTCATCGCGAACAATGGATGTGCGGCGCGCACCAGTGGGCGCAGGCGGCAAGATTTTACTGCAGGCATTGAACAAGGCTCCCCTTTTATTTTCTCCTACCGGTAATGACCGGCGAGTGAAAAAAAGGGGACAGCCTCATGCTCGTTTTTCTCGTGCGGTCAGGCTCACCCAATAACGCGTGCGGCTCTGCACCTGCAACGGCAGGCTGGCGGCGAGCAAGGCCAGCACCCGGTCGGTGTCGTCAAGGCGGAACGTGCCGGTCACACGCAAGCGCTCCAGTTCCGGTGCCCAGCGCAGTACGCCGGGGCGATACCTGCGCAGTTCGTGCAGCAACTCGCCCAACGGGCGGTCGTCCAGCCGTAGTGCGCCTTCGCGCCAGCCCAGTTGCCATTCGTCGAAGGCTTTGACAGGGCCAACGCCGGTCGCCTGCAAACTGGCCTGCTGGCCGGCCTGCAGCATCACGGCTGGACCACGCAACGGTTGCAGGCTGACCGCCCCTTTGATCGCCGACACCCGGCAGGCCTCATCAAGCAGGCGCAGGCACACCTCGCCCTCACTAAGCACCACCCGGCCGTAAGGCACCTGCAAGGTAAGGCTCAGGTTAGCGGGCACACTGACGGCCACTTCACCGCGCAGCAGTGCCACGCGGCCTGCACCCAGCTCGATATCGACCGCACTGTCGGTGTTCAACTGCAACCAGGTGCCGTCGCTCAGCAGAGCCTGCCTGCGCTCTCCTACTGCGGTGCGCATGTCGGCGGTCCAGGCATCCAGCGGCAGCTCACGGCTCACCAGCCAGGCCACCGGCAACAACGCCGACACTCCCAGGGCTTGTTTGAGCAATGCCCGACGACCGGCATCCGGACGATCCAGGGCGGCCATCGCCAATGCGCCGGGCAACCCGGCAAACCGCGCTCGCAGCAGCGATGCCTTTTGCCAGGCGTCTTCGTGCAGGTGACTGCTGGCGCGCCATTGCGCCAGGCGCAGCAGGTCAGCTTCGCTTGCGTCGCCAGAATCCAGCAATGCCAGCCAACGGGCCGCAGCACGCAGCGCTTTGCGGGTTTCTGGGGAGTGGGGGCTCATTGCAAATCGGCCAACAGGCAATGTTCGTAAGCCTGCGCCATGTAGCGTTTCACCGAGCGCTGGCAAACGCCCAGGCGCTGGCCAATCTCGGCGTAGCCCAAGCCTTCCAGCTGGCTCCAGAGAAAGGCCTTGCGTATCGCCGGCTTGAGGCCGTCGAGCAATTCATCCAGTGCTTGCAGGGTTTCCAGCAGTACCCAGCGCTGTTCTGGCGACGGCACGTGTTGCTCGGGCAACTGCGCCAAAGCATCAAGGTAGGCCTGCTCCAGGCTACGTCGCTGGTGGAAGTTGCTCAGCAGGCGCTTGCCGACGGTCAGCAGATAGGCGCGCGGTTCGCGTATGTCTGCCAGCGGCTGGGCGCTGGCCAGAATGCGCAGAAAAGTATCCTGACTGAGGTCGGCGGCATCCCAGGCATTGCCCATACGCCGGCGCAGCCAGGCTTCAAGCCAGCCGCGATGCTCCCGGTACAGGGCAGGCAGGCCAGGCTCCGGTGGCGGCGCGGCGTCGATCATGAGGAGGGTCCTGCGGCGGAGTAAATAAGATTAATTCTAATTTACATCGCGCCACAGAACCAAGCGGTTTGTTACCGGTCAGGCGATTGCTTCATCGACCAGCACTTGTGCTTCCTGCACCAGACGCTGCAAATGCGCCTCGTCGATGAAGCTTTCGGCGTAGATCTTGTAGATGTCTTCAGTGCCCGACGGGCGCGCGGCGAACCAGCCATTGGCCGTCATCACCTTGAGCCCGCCAATCGCCTGGCCATTGCCTGGGGCGTGGCTGAGGATCTGCACGATCGGCTCACCGGCCAGCTCGGTCGACTTCACCTGCTCCGGCGCCAGTTTGCTCAGCAACGCCTTCTGCCGCGCATCTGCCTTGGCCTCGACACGCGTGGCGAACGGCTTGCCCAGCGCCTCGGTCAGGTCAGCATAGGCCTGGCTCGGGTTACGCCCGGTACGGGCGGTCATTTCGGCGGCCAGCAAGGCCGGGATCAACCCGTCCTTGTCGGTGGCCCACACCGAGCCATCGCGGCGCAGGAACGAAGCCCCTGCACTTTCTTCGCCACCAAAACCGAGCGAACCGTCGAACAGGCCCTGAGCGAAGAACTTGAAGCCCACCGGCACCTCATACAGATCGCGGCCCAGCCGTTGGGTAACGCGGTCGATCAGGCCGCTGGAGACCACTGTCTTGCCCACGGCGGCGTCACTGCGCCACTGCGGGCGGTGGCGGAACAGGTAGTCGATGGCCACGGCCAGGTAGTTGTTGGGTTGCAGCAAGCCGTCTGGGGTAACGATGCCGTGGCGGTCGTGGTCCGGGTCGCAGGCGAAGGCCACGTCAAAGCGCTCGCGCAGGCCTATCAGGCCCTGCATGGCATACGGCGAGGAAGGGTCCATGCGGATCTGGCCGTCCCAGTCGACGGTCATGAAGCGGAAGGTCGGGTCGACCTCGGTGTTCACCACTTCCAGGTCAAGCTGGTAGTGCTTGGCAATTGCCGACCAATAGCGCACCCCTGCCCCGCCCAGCGGGTCGACGCCCAGCCGCAACCCGGCGCCACGAATGACATCGAAATCGATGACGTTTTCCAGGTCGGCCACATAGTTGCTGACGTAGTCGTGGCGGTGGGTGGTCGGTGCCCGCAGCGCCTGGGCATGGTCCATGCGCTTGACGCCGGCCAGGTTAGCCACCAGCAGTTCGTTGGCCTTGCCCTCGATCCACTTGGTCACGTCGCTGTCGGCCGGCCCGCCGTTGGGCGGGTTGTACTTGAAGCCACCGCTTTGCGGCGGGTTGTGCGACGGAGTGATGACGATACCGTCAGCCAGGCCCTGCGTGCGGCCACGGTTGTGGCAGAGGATGGCGTGGGAAACCGCCGGCGTAGGCGTGTATTCGTCATCCTTGGACAGCATCACCTGCACGCCGTTGGCGGCCAGAACCTCCAGGGCGCTAGCGGTAGCCGGGGCCGACAGAGCGTGGGTATCGGCGCCGATGAACAGCGGGCCATCGATACCTTTTTCCTGGCGATACAGGCAGATAGCCTGGGTAATGGCCAAGACGTGATACTCGTTGAAACTCAATTCAAGCGAAGTGCCCCGGTGCCCCGAGGTGCCGAAGGCCACCCGCTGGGCCGCCACGGCAGCGTCTGGGCGGCCGGTGTAATAGGCGGTGAGCAGCCGGGGAATATCGACCAGCACGCTGGTCGGAGCCGGCTTGCCTGCCAATGGACTGAGCGTCATGCAAAACCTCGAGTTCAACGGATGTTGGTGTTGGAGCGTGCAGTGTACTGAGAGTTGCAATGCCGTGCGATGGGGGCATCAAAGAATCAGCTAGTGCACGTCGCCCTTGCAGAACCGCATCAAAGCGTGATGGCGCGTAAACGGTCTCGCGTAGAAACAATACCCCTGGATAATGGAACCCATGGCTTTCCGTCGCCGGCCCCTCCCCCAAGCCGCTCGTCTGAAAAACCTGCGCGTCGTATGTCAGCGAAATCCACGAAACCCAATGGTTACCTGGCACCATCCGGCCGGGAAAACGTTTGCCATGCGACCAGTCGACACATAGCGCCCATGACCAGGATGTGACCACTGTCATGCATTAACACATTTGTCGTGCCGACAACCGAAAATCGCGCATGGCAGGTGCTATCTTTATGTTCCCGGCGGCCGCATCGATGTGGCCACCCGCTCATCACGTCCGGGGACGGACAAGGAGGCTGGCATGAACAAGATGACGTTCCCCAACGCCTGCCAGGTGATGCGCTGGCATTTCCATCCATTGGGTTTCGAGGCCAGCATGGATGCGCCACGCAGCATGGTCGCGCGGCTGTTCGACCGCGCCAGCGGTGAAACCTTGCTGGCGATTGCGGGCATCCCCTGTGCGGCGATCATGCCCGCTGCCGATGTAGAGCGCATCATCGAGGCCGTCGAGGCGGAAATGGATGCCTTCAT
Source organism: Pseudomonas sp. VEM90 (assembly GCF_054611535.1). Taxonomy (NCBI): domain Bacteria; kingdom Pseudomonadati; phylum Pseudomonadota; class Gammaproteobacteria; order Pseudomonadales; family Pseudomonadaceae; genus Pseudomonas; species Pseudomonas sp. VEM90. The sequence continues at coordinate 38,884 of NZ_JBTRAR010000029.1, forward strand.
ACCCGCCTTTACCCTGCGCGATGCAGTCTAGGCGCTGTTTTCAACGCAGCTTCACCGAGTATCAAGGCTTTTCATACAGAGCTTAGCCCGCAGCGGTGAATTCCGGGCCCATGGCCTGCAACTTGCTCATGAACTGCTCGGCCGGCACGGGCTGGCCCAATAGGTAGCCCTGCAACGAATCACAGCCCAGACGGGTCAGGAAGTCCTGCTGCTTGTCGGTCTCAACCCCCTCGGCAACGATACGCAGGCCCAAGGCCTGGCCCAGTGCGACAATTGCCGAAACAATCGCTGCATCGTCACTGTCCTGCTCCAGGTCGCGGACGAAACCACGATCGATTTTCAGCTCGTTGGCTGGCAGGCGCTTGAGGTACATCAGGCTGGAATAGCCCGTACCAAAGTCATCGATGGACAAGTCCACGCCCATGTCGGACAGACGCTGCAGCACAGTCAGGCTGGCGTCGGCATCGTGCATGGCGGTGGTTTCGGTAATTTCCAGTGTCAGGCAGTTGGCCGGCAAGCCGTTCTGCTGCAGGGCGCGGGCCACGCTGTCGACCAGGCCGGCGTGGCAGAACTGGATGGCCGACAGGTTGACCGCCATGCGCCAGCCATGGTGGCCCTGGTCCAGCCACTGGCGCATCTGACGGCAGGCCTCGATGAGTACCCACTCGCCAATGGGTATGATCAGGCCGGTCTTTTCCGCCAGGCCGATGAAGCGGTCAGGCAGCAGCAGGCCCTGCTGCGGGTGCTCCCAGCGCAGCAACGCTTCGGCACCAATCGGCTGGCAGGCCTGGGCGTCGAACTTGGGCTGGTAATGCAAGCGGAACTGGCGCTGCTCCAGCGCCAGGCGCAAGTCCTGCAGCAGTTGCAACTGCTGGCGGGCATTGCTGTTCATCGACACATCGAAGAAGCTGTAACCGTTCTTGCCTGCGCTCTTGGCATGGTACATGGCAGCGTCGGCGTTACGCAGCAGCTCGTGCTGGTCCTGGCCGTTGCCCGGGTACAGGACGATGCCCAGGCTCGCCGACAGTTGCAGGTCGTGCTCGGCCACGCGGAAAGGCCGGGACACCAGGTTGACCTGCTTGACCGCCACGTCCATGGCATCGTTCGGCTCCTGCAGTTCCACCAGCAGAACGAACTCGTCGCCGCCAATCCGTGCCAGCGTATCCTGGCTGTGCAGGTGGCCGCGCAGGCGGGCCGCCACTGCCTTGAGCAGAAGGTCTCCGATATGGTGGCCAAAGGCATCGTTGACCGGCTTGAAGCCGTCCAGATCAATGAACATCAGGGCAAAACAGCCGCCCTGCTCCGCCACTTTGGCGATGGCCTGTTCGATGCGATCGGCGAGCAAGGTACGGTTGGGTAGACCCGTGAGGGTGTCGTGCAGGGCCAGTTGGGTCAGCTCCTGGTTGGCCAAGGTCAGCGAACGAGCCAACTCGGCAGTACGCGCCTCCAGGCGAGCATCCAGCACCGAAGTCAGCAGAGCCACTGCCAGTACTGCCAGCGTGGTGATCAGCACCAGGTAAACCAGGCTGTCACCCTGCAGCCCGCCCCCCAACGCGCCGCAGAAGCTGCCCTCGGGGAAGTTCGCCGCTGCCATGCCGGTGTAATGCATGCCAACGATGGCAAAGCCCATCACCACTGCCGCCAGGCCACGGATCTGCCGTACATAGGGGGTGTGTTTGCGCAGGCGGAAGGCGATCCACAATGCCGCCGCCGAGGCGCCTACGGCAATCAGCAGCGAAGCACCGAACAACGTCGGGTCGTAGTCGATGCCCGGCAGCATGCGCAGTGCGGCCATGCCGGTATAGTGCATGCAGGCAATACCCGAGCCCATGATCAGCGCGCCGAACCCCAACTGCAGCGCTGGCAGGCTCGGCTGACTGACCAGCCACAAGGCAAAGCCCGAGGACAGCACAGCGATCAGCAGCGACAACGCGGTCAGGGCCAGGTCGTAACCCAAGTCGATGGGCAAGCTGAAGGCAAGCATGCCAATGAAGTGCATCGACCACACGCCGATGCCCATGGCCAATGCACCGCCGCCCATCCACAGGTAGGCAGCGCGGCCCTTGGCCGTGGCGATGCGGCCAGTCAGGTCAAGAGCGGTATAGGATGCCAGGATCGCCACGCACAGCGAAATCAACACCAGCGAAGAAGAGTAGCTACCGGTCAGCATTGAAAGTTCCAGCGCCGGAACAGGGGGCCGGCAAAAGCTGACAATTGTACTCAAGCTTAAGCGAAACGCACGGGGTTTTTGCGAATGGGGATGGGCCCAATAACCGCAAATGCCCCCCTCTGCGCGTGGTCAATTCTGCTCGGCAAACGCCTGCTCTGCATCCCAGCCGCCGCCCAACGCAGCCACCAGTTGCACACTGGCCACCAGGCGCCCTTGCAGCAGGTTCAGCACGCTGCGCTCGTTGCTCAGCGCCGTGGTTTGCACGTTGACCACATCCAGATAGCCGATCAGCCCGGCGCGGTACTGGTTCTCGGTCAGGCGCAACGACTCGCGGGCAGCATCAAGCGCCTCTTGGCGCACCACGGCTTCATCGCCATACACCTTCAGCTGAACCAGCAGGTTTTCCACTTCCCTGAAGCCGTCCAGCACGGTCTGGCGGTACTGCGCCACCGTCTGGTCATACACGGCCACCGTGCGGTCGACCTCGGCGCTGCGTTTGCCGGCGTCGAACAGGGTCAGCGCCAACTGCGGGCCTACCGACCAGTAGCGGTTGGGCAGCTCGATCCAGTTGCTGAAGCTGCTGCTGGAATACCCGCCACTCATGCTCAGGCTGAGGTCCGGGAAGTAGGCTGCCCGCGAGACCCCGATGTTGGCGTTGGCCGCCATCACGTTGCGTTCGGCCGCAGCGATGTCCGGGCGGCGCTCCAGCAGTTGCGAAGGCAGCGAAACCGGTATTTGCGGCAACGCGGGAATAGCCTTGCTGTCGGCCAGGGCGAAGTCGGCCGGAACCTTGCCCAGCAGCACGGCGATGGCATTTTCGAACTGCGCACGCTGCCAGATCAGGTCGATCAGGTCAGCCTGGGTGCTTTTGAGCTGGGTGCGGGCCTGGGCCACGGCATCCGGGCCGGCGACCCCGGCACGGTACTGGTTTTCGTTCATTCGCAGTGAGCGTTCATAAGCCGCCACGGTGGCTTCCAGCAAGCGCTTCTGCTCATCGATAACCCGCAATTGCAGGTAGTTCTGCACCAGTTCCGACTGCTGGCTCAGGCGGATAGACGCAAGGTCGGCGAAACTGGCTTCGGCACTGGCCTCATTGGCATTCAGGGTTTCGCGCAGCTTGCCCCACAGGTCGATCTCCCAGCTCACGCCCAACTGGGCGTTGTAGGTGTTGCGAATGCCACTGCTGTTATTGGACAGGCTGGAACTGGAGCTGCCGGTTCCCTGCGCCGAGCGGTTCTTGCTGGCGCTCAGGTCCAGACTGGGGAACAGCGCCGCACGGCTGCTGCGCACCAGCGCCTGGGCCTGGCGATACTGGGCTTCTGATTGCGCCACGGTCTGGTTGCTGCGGTTGAGCTCTTCGACCAACGCGTTGAGCCCGGCATCGCCGTAGATTTCCCACCAGGCGCCGCGGGCGATGGCGTCGGACGGCGAGGCCTGGGTCCAGCCTTCGGCGTGCTTGAACTGCGCCGCCGTGCTGTTCAGCTCGGGGCGGTGGTAATCGGGGCTCAGGGTGCAGGCACTGAGCAAGGCCAGGCACAACCCGGCGCCGAGCAGGCGCGAGCCACGGCCACGGGCCAGTGCTTGCAGGGCACGATGAAGTGGGGTCTGGGCAAAAGTCATAGCGGGGTTTCCAGGGCGGCGTCGGTGCGCACGCCGCGCCAACGGTTGAAACGGTGGCGCAGGCGGTCCAGGTACAGGTAAACCACCGGCGTCGTATAAAGGGTGAGGATCTGGCTGAACACCAGGCCACCGATGATGGTCAGGCCCAGCGGCTGACGCATTTCTGCGCCTTCAGCCTGGCTCAGCAGCAACGGCAATGCGCCAAGGATCGCCGCCAGGGTGGTCATCAGGATCGGCCGCAGGCGCAGCAGGCAGGCCCGGCGGATCGACTCTTCCGGCGAAAAGCCCTGATGGCGCTCCAGCTGCAAGGCCAGGTCGATCATCAGGATGGCATTTTTTTTCACCACCCCGATCAACAGAAACAGCCCCAGCAACGAGATCAGGCTGAACTCGCCACCGGTGACGTACAGCGCCAACAAGGCTCCGACGCCCGCCGAAGGCAGTGTCGAGAGAATGGTCAGCGGGTGAATGTAGCTTTCATACAGAATGCCCAGCACCAGGTACACCAGCAGCAGTGCGCCAAGGATCATGAATGGCTGGCCCTGCTGGGTCTTGGCAAAGGCATCGGCAGTGCCGCCGAGTTTGGCAATCACCTCCTCGGGCAAGCCCAGCTTGGCCACCGCGCGCTCCAGCGCCGCCATGGCCTGGTCGGGGCTGTAGCCCTCGGCGACGTCGAAAGCGATGTCTTCCGAAGCGAACTGGCCTTCGTGGCTGACCCGGTCGTTGGCCAGGCTGTTCTCGTAGTGGGCGATGGTCGACAGCGGCACCCGGGCGCCGTCGGCGGTGATCACCTGCACTTGCTCCAGCGTGCTCGGGTCCCAGGCGTATTTCGGGTTGATCTCCAGCACCACCTGGTACTGGTTGAGGCTGTCGTAGATCGTGGAGATCTGCCGCTGGCTGTAGGCGTTGTTCAGTACCGCGGTGACCATGTCCATGTCGATGCCCAGGCGCTTGGCCTGGTCACGGTCGACCACCAGCGTCACCTGTTGGGTACCAGCACCATCGCGGGCGTCGATGGCGGTCAGCTCAGGCAGTGCACGCAGCGCCGCGACCACCTTGGGGAACCATTCGCGCAATGCCGAAAGATCGCCGCTTTGCAGGGTATACAGGTACTGCGAAGAGGTCTGGTCACGCCCACCGCCACCCAGTTGCAGGTCCTGGTCGGCCATCAGGAACAGGCGCCCGCCGGGCACTTTGGGCAGTTCCTTGCGCAGGCGCTCGATCACCTTCTGCGCATCGATCTTGCGCTCGCTGATCGGTTTCAGGCGCACCAGCACAAAAGCGTTGTTGGTACCGCTGTTGCCACCGATGAAACCGGCGACGCTCTGTACTGCCGGGTCGGCCAGCAAGGCCCGGCGGTAGATTTCCATCTTCGGCTGCATCACGCTGAACGACAGGCCGTCGTCGCCCCGGATGAAGCCCATCAATTGGCCGGTATCCTGCTGGGGCATCAACGTCTTGGGCACCACCACGTACAGGGCGATGTTGACGCCGATGGTGGCCAGCAGGCTGAGCAGGGTCAGGCGCTTGTGGCGCAGGGCCCAGCCCAGGCTGCGGTCATAGGCAGCAACCATGCGCTGATGCAGCTTGTCGCTCCAGCGCTGCAGGCGGCTCTGCTCGGCCTGGTGCGGCTTGAGCCAGCGGGCGCAGAGCATCGGTGTCAGGGTCAGCGACACCACCAGCGAGACAATGATCGCCGCTGCCAGGGTGATGGAAAACTCCTGGAACAGGTTGCGCACGATGCCACCCATGAACAGGATGGAGACGAACACCGCCACCAGCGACACGTTCATCGACAGCAAGGTGAAGCCCACTTCCTTGGCGCCCAGGTAGGCCGCCTTCATCGGCGGTTGGCCGTTCTCGATGTGCCTGGAGATGTTTTCCAGCACCACGATGGCATCGTCCACCACCAGCCCGGTGGCAAGGATCAGCGCCATCAGCGACAGGTTGTTGAGCGAGAAACCGCACAGGTACATGACCGCGAACGTACCCACCAGCGATACCGGCACCGCCAGGCTGGGGATCAGCGAGGCGCGCAGGCTGCCGAGGAACAGGTAGACCACCAGAATCACCAGCACCACGGCGATCAGCAGGGTGTGCTCGGCCTCTTTGAGGGTGGCCTTGATCACGGGCGAGCGGTCCATGGCCACGTTCAGTTGCACGCTGGCTGGCAGCAGCGACTGCAGTGCCGGAAGCTGCGCCTTGATCTGGTCGACCGTTTCGATGATGTTGGCGCCAGTCTGGCGGTTGACCACCAGCAGCACCGCTGCCTGGTCGTTGAAGAAACCGCTGTTGTAACGGTTTTCAACACCGTCGGTGACGGTCGCCACGTCAGACAGGCGCAGAATGGTGCCGTTCTGCTGGCGAATCACCACCGGCTCATAGTCCTTGGCGCTTTCCAACTGGTCGTTGGCCCGCACCTGCCAGTTGCGCTCGGCGTCCTCGACAAAGCCCATGGGCCGGCGCTGGTTGGCGTTGGACACCGCAGTGCGCACCTCGTCCAGCGACAGGTTGTACTGGTTGAGCAATTGCGGCTCGACGGCAATGCGCACGGCCGGCAGCGAACTGCCACCGATCTGCACCTCCCCTACCCCCGATACCTGAGCCAGGCTCTGTGAAAGGATGGTGTCGGCCAGGTCATACAGCTGGCCTTTCTGCAACACATCCGAGGTCAGCGACAGCACCATGATCGGCGCCTGCGACGGGTTGATCTTCTTGTAGGTGGGCATGCTGCGCATGCCACTGGGCAGCAGGTTGCGGGTTGCGTTGATCGCCGCTTGCACCTCACGGGCTGCGCCATCAATGTCACGGCCCAACTCGAAGCCGATGATTACCCGTGTCGAACCCTGGTTGGAGCTGCTGGTGAGCGTAGTGACGCCGGCGATGCTGCCCAGCTTGCGCTCCAGCGGTGTGGCCACAGTGGACGCCATGACCTCGGGGCTTGCACCAGACAGGTTCGCCGATACCACGATCACCGGGAAGTCCATTTGTGGCAGTGGCGCCACCGGCAGCAAGCCAAAGCTGACCCCGCCCAGCAGCATGATCGCCAGGCTCAACAGCATGGTCGCCACCGGGCGACGGATGAAAGGCCCGGACAGGTTCATGCCTGGGCCTGCTTCACGTCAGTGGCCGGGCGCAGGCGGCGGGCCAGGCGATCGAAGTACAGGTAGATGACCGGAGTGGTGAACAGCGTCAGCACCTGGCTGACCAGCAACCCGCCGACCATCACCAGGCCCAGTGGCTGGCGCAGCTCGGCGCCGGAACCGGTGGCAAGCATCAGCGGCACCGCACCAAATAGCGCGGCCAGGGTGGTCATCAGGATCGGCCGGAAGCGCAGCAGCGCCGCCTGGTAGATGGCATCACGCGGGCTCATGCCCTGATTGCGCTCAGCCTCCAGGGCGAAGTCGATCATCATGATCGCGTTCTTCTTGACGATACCGATCAGCAGGATGATGCCGATGATGGCGATCATGCCCAGGTCGTTACCGCTGATGAGCAAGGCCAGCAAGGCACCGACCGCCGCCGACGGCAGGGTCGAGAGGATGGTGACCGGGTGGATGTAGCTTTCGTACAGCACCCCCAGCACGATGTACATGGTCACCACCGCCGCCAGAATCAGCAGCAAGGTACTCGACAGCGACGCCTGGAAGGCCTCGGCCGCACCCTGGAAGCGGGTTTGCACGCCCAGCGGCATGCCGATGTCCTTCTGCACCTGCTCGATCACCTGCACGGCTTCGCCCAGCGATGCGCCGTGGGCCAGGTTGAACGACAAGGTCACCGCCGGGAACTGGCCAATGTGGGAAATAGCCAGCTGCGCTTGACGCTGCTCAATCCGCGCCAGCGCCGAAAGGCGCACCTGACCGCCATCGGTGGCCTTGACGTGGATCGACTCCAGCGCCTGCGGGCCGATCGTGGCGGCGTCTTGGGACTGCAACACCACGCGGTACTGGCTGGCCTGGGTGTAGATGGTCGAGATCTGCCGCTGGCCGAAGGCGTCGTACAGGGCATTGGTGATCTGCGACACGCTGATCCCCAGGCGGCTGGCCATATCACGGTCGATCACCAGGTACACCTGCAAGCCCTTGTCCTGCAGGTCGCTGGCCACATCGGCCAGTTCCGGGCGCTGCTGCAGCGCCTGCACCAGCTTGCCGCTCCACTGCGCCAGCAGGTCGGCGTCCGGCGACGACAAGCTGAACTGGTACTGGGTACGGCTGACCCGGTCCTCGATGCTGAGGTCTTGCACCGGCTGCATGAACAGGCGGATGCCCACCAGCCGGTCGACTTGCGGCTGCAGGCGGCTGATCACTTCGCTGGCGCTGACATCGCGCTCGCCGTGGGGCTTGAGGTTGATCAGCAGGCGACCGCTGTTGAGCGTGGCGTTGTCGCCGTCTACCCCAATGTAGGACGACAGGCTTTGCACGGCCGGGTCTTGCAGGATGACCTTGCTCAGGGCCTGCTGACGTTCGCTCATGGCGGCGAACGAGGTGGACTGCGGCGCTTCGGAAATACCCTGGATCACCCCGGTGTCCTGCACCGGGAAGAAGCCCTTGGGCACGACCATGTACAGGAGCACCGTGAGCGCCAGGCTGGCCACCGCCACCAGCAGGGTCAGCGGCTGGTGCTTGAGCACCCACTGTAGGGCACTGCCGTAGTGCTTGATGAGCCAGTCGATCCAGGCGCCACTGGCACGGTAGAAGCGGCCTTGCTCTTCTTCCCTGGGCTCGCGCTTGAGCAGACGCGCGCACATCATCGGCGTCAGGGTCAGGGACACCACCAGGGAAATCAGGATCGCCACAGCCAGCGTGATGGCGAACTCGCGGAACAGGCGACCGACCACGTCCGCCATGAACAGCAGCGGGATCAGTACCGCAATCAGCGAGAAGGTCAGCGAAATCAGGGTGAAGCCAATCTGTCGGGCGCCCTTGAGCGCCGCCTGCATGGGCGTCTCGCCCTCTTCGATATGCCGGGAGATGTTCTCCAGCATGACGATGGCATCATCGACCACAAAGCCGGTGGCGATGGTCAGGGCCATGAGTGTCAGGTTGTTGACCGAGAACCCGGCCAGGTACATGACCCCGAACGTCCCGATCAGCGACAGCGGCACGGCAATCGACGGAATGAGGGTGGCGCTGAAGCGGCGCAAGAAAACGAAGGTGACCATCACCACCAGAACGATGGCGATGAGCAGTTCGTGCTGCACGTCCTTGACCGCGGCGCGAATGGTCTGGGTGCGGTCGGTCAGCACCGACACATCGAGGCCGGCCGGCAGGTTGTCGGTGATCGACGGCAGCAGGCCCTTGATGCGGTCGACCACTTCGATCACGTTGGCACCCGGCTGACGCTGGATGTTCAGCAGCACAGCATGGTTCTCGTTCGCCCAGGCAGCCAGCCGCTCGTTTTCAGCGCCATCGACGATTTCGGCCACATCCTTCAGGCGCAGCGGCGCACCGTTGTTGTAGGCCAGGATCAGGTTGGCGTATTCCTCGGGAGAGCGCAGCTGGTCGTTGGCATCGAGCATCGACACCCGGGTCGGGCCGTCGAAGTTGCCTTTGGGCTGGTTGACGTTGGAGGCACCGATCAGCGTGCGCACGTCATCCAGATTCAAGCCATTGGCCGCCAGGGCGTCGACGTTGACCTTGATGCGTACCGCCTGGCGCTGGCCACCGGCAATGCTGACCATGCCCACACCGCTGATTTGCGCAAGCTTTTGCGCCACGCGGGTATCGACCAGGTCGTTGAGCTTGGGCAGCGGCATGGTCTTGCTGGAGATGGCCAGGGTCAGCACCGGGGTGTCGGCCGGGTTGACCTTGTTGTACACCGGCGGTGCCGGCAGGTCACTGGGCAGCAGGTTGCTGGCGGCGTTGATCGCGGCCTGTACCTGTTGCTCGGCAACGTCCATGTTCATGTCGAGGTTGAAACGCAGGGTCAGCACCGACGCGCCGCCAGAACTGGTCGAAGCCATCTGTTCCAGGCCCGGCATCTGGCCGAACTGGCGCTCCAGTGGCGCGGTGACGGCGCTGGTCATCACCTGCGGGCTGGCGCCGGGGTACAGGGTCATGACGCGAATGGTTGGGTAATCCACCTGCGGCAAGGCGGAAACCGGCAGCAACTTGTAGGCGATCAGGCCGGCCAGCACGATGGCCAGCATGCTCAGCGTGGTGGCGACCGGGCGCAGGATGAACAGGCGCGACAGGTTCATGCGCCCGCCTTGCCTGCTGCGTTGCCAGGTTGTGCTTCACCTGTTGTTTGGGCCGCACCCTTGGCTTCCTGCCCTTGCAGGTGCTGGCCTGGGCTGGTCGGCACTTGCGAGCTGTCTTCGACCACTTCCACCTGGGTGCCTTCGCGCAGGCGGTCGGTGCCTTCCAGCACCAGGCGGTCGCCGGCCTTCAGGCCGTCGAGAATGACGCTGTTCTCGCCATCGCTGGCGCCCACCTTCAGCTTGCGGACATTGACGGTGCTCTGCTCGTTGACCACATAGGCGAAGGTGCCGTCGTTGCCGAACTGGATGGCTGCGGCCGGGGCCATGACCACCTGCTTGAGGGTGTCGGCCAGCAAGCGCACGTTGACGAACTGGTTGGGGAACAGGGCCAGGTCCTTGTTCTCGAAGCGGCCCTTGAACTTCAGGGTGCCGGTGGTGGTGTCGATCTGGTTGTCGATGCTGCCCAGCACACCGGTGGACTGCAGCTTGCTGTCACTGCGGTCCCAGGCCTCGACCGGCAGGCTGGCGCCACTGCGGTAGCGCTCCAGCACAGTGCTCAGTTCGGTTTCCGGCAGGGTGAAGGCGACGTTGATCGGCTCGGTCTGGGTGATCACCACCAGCGCGGTGGTGTCGTTGGCGGCTACCAGGTTGCCCAGATCGAGCTGGCGCAGGCCCACCCGGCCACTGATCGGCGCACGGATCTGGGTGAAATCGAGGTTCAGGCGGGCGTCGTTGACCTGCGCCTGATTGGTCTTGACCAGCCCCTGGAACTGCGCAACCTGGGCTTGGGCGGTGTCCAGGGTTTGCTTGGCGATGCTGTCTTCGGCGTACAGGCCTTTATAGCGGGCCAGGTCAACCTGAGCGTTCTTCAACTGCGCCTGGTTCTGCGCCAAGGTGCCTTCGGCCTGCTGCAGGGCGATGCGATAAGGGCGCGGGTCGATTTCGGCCAACAGATCGCCGGCCTTGACGCGCTGGCCTTCCTTGAAGTGGATTTTCACAAGTTCGCCAGCCACGCGGCTGCGCACATTGACTGTATTGGTCGCGGTGACCGTGCCCAAGGCTTTGTAGTAGAGCGGGAAGTCGCCTGTCCGCGCCGGCACGACGCGTACCGGCACCGGGTCGCTGGAACCGCCAAAACCTGGCCGACCGCCCATCATGCCCTTGCCACCGCGCCCGCCACTGGCTTCTTTATGCGCAGGCGTCGCTGCGGGCCACAGCCACCAGGCCAGTGCAGCCACCAGCAGCAGGATCAGCAGGCCGACGAGCCAGCGACGGAGGGAACGGGAATTGGACGCTTGCATGGGTTGAACGAACCTTGTTCGGAATGACGACTTGGGGAGGATGAACGATAAGCACTGCCATCGTTTTAGCAAAGGGCCTTTACCAGAGGTTTACCTTTGCCTGACGTTGCCAAGAGGCGGAATTTTAAATGAAAACGGCCCGGAACGTGTTCCGGGCCGTTACAGGGTGTTGCTTGGAGCGGTGACGGGCCTGAAGGTTCGGTTGCCTGGTCTGGCCCTTTCGCGGGTGAACCCGCTCCTACGGGGATGTCACAGCCTTTGAAAACTGTGCCGCACGTTGTAGGAGCGGGTTTACCCGCGAAGAGGCCATCACAGGCTACAGACGCCCGCCCTGCCCCACGCAATCCTTACTTCAGTACAGCCAGCGCCGCCTCGTAGTTCGGCTCGTCAGCAATTTCGCCAACCAGTTCGCTGTGCAGCACCTTGTCGTTCTCGTCCAGCACCACCACGGCGCGGGCGGCCAGGCCGGCCAGCGGGCCGTCGGCGATGGCTACGCCGTAGTTTTCGAGGAACTCGCGACCACGCAGGGTCGACAGGTTATTCACGTTGTCCAGCCCCTCAGTGCCGCAGAAGCGTGCCTGGGCGAACGGCAGGTCAGCCGAGATGCACAGCACCACGGTGTTGGCGACGTCGTTGGCCTGGGCGTTGAACTTGCGCACCGAGGTGGCGCAGGTCGGGGTATCGACGCTCGGGAAGATGTTCAGCACCTTGCGCTTGCCGGCGTAGTCTTTCAGCGACTTGTCAGCCAGGCCTTCACCTACCAGGGAGAAAGCCGGAGCCTGGGCGCCGGCCTGTGGCAGGTTGCCGTTGACCTGGACCGGGTTGCCTTTGAGGGTCACTTGAGCCATGACGAAATCCTTATGCGGGGTTTGAAAAGGACACTGAGTTAAGCATGAAGGCAGCCGGGTGCCTATGGGGGCAGGTGAAATTGTTCTATTGCCGGACGATTTTTGTGGACAAAATGACGACCCCCGACTGTCACGGCCAGTTGCTTCACGGCTGCCAATAAGCCCTCGGCAGAAACCTACAACGCTATCAGAAATTTCGCCACTGAGTTCGGCTTGTGCATCCTCAAGGCAGCGCTACCATCAGACGCCTGACAACAAGGGGAATACATAGATGAACGCTACCAACACGAGACCTGAAAAACCGGCCAGCCTGGCCCGTGGTTAGCAGCGTGCACCGCCCCGCTGGTTCGCTTCGGCGCTATCTGTGTTCGACGCTGCTGATTCTGTTATGTCTGCTGGGTGTGTTTCCCCTGGACGTGATCCTCCCGTCATTCCCTGCGCTGGCCAATGAGTTTCGAGTCGACACAAAACAGATTGCGTACTCGGTGAGCTTTTTTGCTGTTGGTGTGGCCATGGCGCAAATCGTGATCGGCCCACTGTCGGATGGCATCGGGCGCAAGCGTTTGTTGCTCGCTGGGTTGAGCGTATCCATTGTGGGGGCGCTCGGTTGCGTATTTTCAACCCATTATGAAACGTTCATGGCCTTTCGCTTGGTGCAGGCCCTGGGTTGCGGCAGCCTCGTGCTAGGCCAGGCGCTTGTGCAGGACCTCTACAGCGGTACACAACGCAATGCCATGCGCATCCTGTTAACAAGCGCGAGCGGGTTGTTCATCTCCCTGTCACCGCTGGCAGGTGCTTTGCTTCAACAGTCGTTTGGCTGGAAGGCAAGCTTTACGGTATTCGTGATCATCGCTGCAATCGTTTCACTTTTATCGTGTGTGCTGCTTCATGACACACCTGCGGCGCGCGACCGGGCGCCAAGCATGTCCAGTTATCGGGTGATGCTGCGAGACACGGACTATCTCGCGCATTCCATGCTGTCCAGCCTCGCCTTTGCCTGCCATTTTTCCTTTATCGTCATAGCGCCCTTGCTGCTGATGGGCAGGCTGGAGCTGACGGCCTATCAATTCTCTCTGGTCTTTATCGGCTATGGGTTGGCATACATCGCCGGCGGCATGGCTGCGACCTACTTGAACAGTCGCGTAAGCCCGCAAACTCAAATAAAAGCAGGCTTGCTGCTTATAAGTACTGCGGGCATTACCCTTTTGATGTGGGGGCGGGTAGCAGGTTTATCTGTGCTGGGGGTTCTACTGCCGATGATTGTCTGTACCACCGGGACAACCTTGGTACGCCCCGCCGCAACAACCCAGGCTTTGGCGCGCTATCCGCGTCAGGCAGGTGCGGCAGCGTCGCTCAATGCGACATTGCTGTTCGCCGGTGCCGGTTTGACGAGCAGTGTGGTCGCAGCTTTGGAAAGCGAGCTACCGGCAGGCTTGGGCATGCTGTTCGTGGTGGTCAGCCTTTGCGGGTGGTGGCTGCTTGCACGCACCAAGAACGATGGAATGCAACGCTGTTGAAACCTTGATCAGGCAGAAAAATGCCCGGGTGACGACAAGCGCCCCGGGCATTCTTGAATGAAACGGGTGAATCAGCTTACAAGGCCGTACACCACCGAAGTCAGCGCAACCAGGCCGACCACAACGACGAACACGTTGGAGGCCGCACCGCTGTACTTGCGCATCGATGGCACACGGCGAATGGCGTACATCGGCATCAGGAACAACAGCACCGCGAGGATCGGGCCGCCGAGCGACTCGATCATGCCGAGAATGCTCGGGTTGAGCGTGGCAACGATCCAGCACACCACCAGCATCAGTGCAGCGACCACGCGGTCCAGGGCTTTGGCGCCCGGACGCGCACCGGTCTTGGCGATGATGCCCTTCAGGCCTTCGCTGGCACCGATATAGTGGCCGAGGAACGACTTGGCGATGGCCACGAAGGCGATCAACGGCGCAGCGAACGCGATGGTCGGGTTGCTGAAGTGGTTGGCCAGGTACGACAGGATCGACAGGTTCTGCGCCTTGGCTTCGGCCAGCTGGGCGCTGCTCAGGGTGAGCACGCAGCTGAACACGAAGAACAGCACCATCGCCACCATCAGCAGGTGGGCACGACGCAGGATCTGGCCGCTACGCTCGTCGGCGTGCTCGCCGTAACGGCGCTTCTGGTCGACGGCAAAGGCCGAAATGATCGGCGAATGGTTGAACGAGAACACCATCACCGGAATGGCCAGCCACAGGGTGTGCAGGAAGGCCGAGGCCGGCGGCACCTCTGTGGCACTGTCGAGAATGCCACCGGTCCAGTGCGGCACCAGGTACAGGCCCAACAACGCCAGAGCGACGATGAACGGGTAGACCAGCAGGCTCATGACCTTGACCGTGGCCTGCTCCCCGCAGCGCACGATGGCCAGCAGGCCGAGAATCAGCACGAATGACAGGATTGCCCGTGGCGGCGGCTGCATGTGCAGCTGGTGTTCCATGAAGCTGGACACGGTGTTGGTCAGCGCCACGCTGTAGATAAGCAGGATCGGGAAGATCGCGAAGAAGTACAGCACGGTGATCGAGGCGCCGGCGGTGACGCCGAAATGCTCCTTGACCACTTCGGTGATGTCGCCGCCATCGCGCCCGGAAAGGACGAAACGGGTCAGCCCGCGGTGGGCGAAATAGGTCATCGGGAAGGCCAGCACGGCCAGGATCAGCAGCGGCCAGAAGCCGCCAAGGCCCGCGTTGATCGGCAGGAACAGTGTCCCGGCGCCGATGGCTGTGCCGAACAGGCCCAGCATCCAGGTGGTGTCTTGACGCGCCCAGGTGCCTAGGGTGGCGGGGGTCGATTCTGCAAAGCGTTGTTCAACGCTTGGGGCCTGCTCATTCATTCCGGGTGAAGCTCCACTCGCAAGACTGCAACAGGCTGAGAATGGCGAAATAGACGTTTCGCCCAACTCAACCGGAAAAGAGGGGCGCGATTGTGCACGGAAAGGTTGCACTTGCGAAGCCCTTTTCCGAGGAGCGGTTGCACTTGTCTTTACAAGCGGAAGGCATTGCTGGTGTCGTTCGATGGAATGTAGCGGCCTGGGGGCCTGTGGGGCCGCCTGTGGGAGCGGCCTTGCGTCGCGATAGGGCCGCAAAGCGGCCCCAGCAATGTCAGCGGCAAAGCTGCAATCGTGGGGGCGCTCCGCACCCCTTTCGCGACGCAAGGCCGCTCCCACAAAGTCCAACCGCGCCCCGCAGGAGGGTCCGTGGCTGGCGAGTTACTTCTGAACGGCAGCGAACGCTTCGGCAACCCGTTGCAGGTTGGCCGGGCGCAGGCCGGACATGCACACACGGCCGCTGTCGATCAGGTAAACGCCGAACTCGTCACGCAGGCGACGTACCTGCTCGACGCTGAAGCCGGTGTAGCTGAACATGCCGCGCTGGCGCAGGAAGAACTGGAAGTCCTGGCCCGGCAGCAGCACGGCCAGGGCATCGACCAGCGCCTGGCGCATGTCAAGGATACGCTTGCGCATCACTTCGACTTCTTCGGCCCACTGGGCATTAAGGCCAGCATCGCTCAGTACGCCGGCAACCAGCTGGGCGCCGAAGTTGGGCGGGCTGGAGTAGTTGCGGCGCACGGTGGCCTTCAGCTGGCCAAGCACGCTCTGGGCAGTGGCCTCGTCATCGCACACCACCGACAGGCCGCCCACCCGCTCACCATACAGCGAGAAGATTTTCGAGAAGGAGTTGCTGACCAGGCACGGAACGCCCGCACGGGCCATTTCGCGGATAGCGTAGGCGTCTTCTACCAGGCCTTCGGCGAAGCCCTGGTAAGCGATGTCGAGGAATGGGATCAGCTGGCGCGCCTTGACCACTTCGACCACTTGTTGCCACTGGTGCTGCTCCAGATCGGCACCGGTAGGGTTGTGGCAGCACGGGTGCAGCAGCACCACGCTGTTGGCCGGCAGGCTCTGCAAGGTGGCCAGCATGCCGTCGAAGTCCACGGCACGGGTGGCCTGGTCGAAGTACGGGTAGGTGTGGACCTTGAAGCCTGCACCTTCAAAGATGGCGCGGTGGTTGTCCCAGGTCGGGTTGCTGACCCAGACTTCAGACTGCGGGAAGTAGCGCTTGAGGAAGTCGGCACCGACCTTCAGGGCGCCGGAGCCACCCACGGTCTGTACGGTGGCCACCCGGCCGCCGGTCACGGCCGGGTGATCGGCACCGAACAGCAGCGCCTGAATGGCTTGGCGGTAACTGGCCAGGCCTTCCATCGGCAGGTACAGGGAGGCTTCGTGGTCCTGACCGGCAATGCGTTTTTCCACCGCATCCACCGCCGCCAGTTGCGGCACCACGCCGGCCTCATCGTAGTACAGGCCAATACTCAGGTTGACCTTGTCGGCGCGCGGGTCGGCCTTGAAGGTTTCCATCAACGAGAGGATCGGGTCGCCGGCATAGGCATCGACATGTTTGAACACAGCGTGCAGCTCCTTGGATCAGGACGGTACGGAAAGTCAGCCCTGAGCATACCCGGAGAGAGGGCTCAGGAACATCCACTATTGTGCAAGGTTGTCTATGCAACATTGCATGGCTGGAAATTCGTGCTGGATTCTTCGCGGGTAAACCCGCTCCTACGGGTTCAGCGCACAGCCTGGGAACAGCTCAGGCACCTGTGGGTTAACCCGCGAAAGGGCCAGATCAGCCAAGCAGCTCTTTCAGGCCTTGCAACTCCTGCTCGGTCACTGCCACCCCCTCCTCTTCGGCCACCTCACGCTCACGATAGCGCCGCTCACCCGGCATGCGGGTCAGCCCGACTGCCTGCATCTGCTCCACCAGTTCGCGGCTGCGCTGGGCAAAGCGCTCGCCCTCGGCCTTGCCTGGGTCGATGACGATGATCAACTGCCCGGTCCATGGCGTTTTCGCCCCCGGATGCCCGGACCAATCGAACTCCCAGGAGAAATGACCGCCGGTCAGCGCCGCCGCCAGCAGCTCGACCATCATCGACAACGCCGAGCCCTTGTGCCCGCCAAATGGCAGCAGGGCGCCGCCTTCCAGAATCGCCTTTGGGTCGGTGGTCGGCTGGCCATCGGCGTCCACCCCCATGCCCTCCGGCAATTGCTGGCCGGCACGCGCGGCAATTTGCACATCGCCATGGGCCATGGCACTGGTGGCCATGTCGAAAACAATCGGGTCATGCTCAGCGCAAGGCGCAGCAAAAGCGATGGGGTTGGTACCGAACAGTGGCTTGCGCGCACCATGCGGCACCACGCACGTCATGCTGTTGACCACGCTGAGGGCTACCAGGCCCTCTTCGGCGAACGGCTCTACATCCGGCCACAACGCAGCGAAGTGGTGCGAGTTGTGGATCGCCAGCACGGCAATGCCTGCGTTGCGTGCCTTCGCCACCAACAGCTCACGGGCCGCCGCCAGTGCTGGCTGGGCAAAACCGCCCGCAGCATCGACACGCACATAACCGGCGGCCACGTCGCTGACCTGTGGCGTGGCCTGGCCATCGACCCAGCCGCTGGCCAAGGTCGAGACATAACCGGGCATGCGGAACACCCCATGGCTATGGGCGCCATCACGCTGGGCGCTGGCGCAGTTGTGGGCCAGCACCCGGGCCACGGCCTCGCTGCACCCATGGCGCTGGAAAATGGCCTGCAACAGGCTTTGCAGCTCGGTAAACGGCATGCGCACAACGGTGCTGGTGGCAGGTGCGGACATCTGAAGCTCCTTGTTGATTTTGGAATGGCTACAGCGTTGCAACGACAAAAACTTTCCTTCATGTGACAGCAATCTGTCAAATGTTGACTTGATGACAGAAAACATTCATTTTCTTCCCAAGCCTCACCCCTGGAGCCGCAGCATGAGCCAACTGATCAAGCAACGCCTGGAAAACAGCCTCGAAGGGGCCGCTGCCTCGGGTCGCAAGATCGCCACCTACATGCTTGCCAACCTGCACGAACTGCCGTTCCAGACCTCGGCCAGCAT
The DNA here is from genome assembly GCF_054611535.1 of Pseudomonas sp. VEM90. NCBI lineage: Bacteria > Pseudomonadati > Pseudomonadota > Gammaproteobacteria > Pseudomonadales > Pseudomonadaceae > Pseudomonas > Pseudomonas sp. VEM90. Next base: position 56,976 of record NZ_JBTRAR010000029.1, read on the forward strand.
TGCCGCCAAGCTGGGCGTCAGCGAATCCAGCGTCGGGCGCTACTGTCGCTCACTGGGTTATGCCCACCTCAAGGCGCTTAAGCAGGACCTGCAGAACGATCTGGGCGATGGCCCGTGGCTGGTGGGTGATCGCTTGCAAGATTACCGCCAGAACCAGGACGCCAGCGACAACGCCGGCAGCCTGGAGCTGGAAATCGCCGCCCTGGTGCGCGTACACGAGTACCGCCAGAGCCCGGCCTGGCACAACGTGGCGCAACGCCTGGCGAGCAAACCGCGAGTGTTCATCGCCGGCTTCCAGACCGAGCGTGGCATCGCCATGTGCATGAGCCACCTGCTGCAATACCTGCGCGATGGTGTGCAACTGGTCGACATCAGCGCCGGGCACTTCGGCGAAGTGCTGCTGGGCCGTGCCGAAGACAGCGCTCTGGTGGTGTTCGAGGCGCGCCGTTATTCCCGCCATGCCCTGATGCTGTGCCAGAAGGCGCGCGAGGCTGGCATTGCGGTCACCTTGGTGACCGACACTTTCTGTGACTGGGCGGATGCCAATGCCGACGAGGTGTTCCGCATCCCCACCGAGTTCAACCTGTTCTGGGAATCCACCTCGACGATGTTGTCGTGGGTGCATCTGATGGTCAACGAGGTCTGCAAGAAGCTCGGGCCAGATGTTGAAAAACGCTTGGAAGCAACTGCCGCTCTACATAACGAATTCGTCGGCTACACCTCGTGGTCGACGGGCAAACAACAATAGCAAGAGTGCAATGAGGTGCAGAGATGAACAAGTCCATGGCCTTGGTGGGTGCGTGCGCCCTGCTGCTGGCGGGTGCCGCCAGCGCTGAAACCCTGCGGTTCGCCACCGAGGGTGCCTACCCGCCCTTCAACTATGTAGACGCCGATAACAAGCTGCATGGCTTCGATGTCGACATCACCCATGCCCTGTGCGAACAGATGAAAGTCGAATGCACGCTGGTGGCCCAGGACTGGGAAGGCATCATCCCCGCCCTGATGGCGCGCAAGTATGACGCGGTGGTAGCGTCGATGATCGATACCGAAGAGCGACGCAAGAAGATCGCCTTCACCGACCGCTACTACCGCACGCCCCTGACCGTGGCGGTTGCCAAGGACAGCAAGATCGACAGCGCCCAGACCGACTTTGTCGGCTACACCGTCGGTGCGCAGTCTTCGTCCACCCAGGCCATCTACGCCGAAGACGTGTATGGCAAGGCTGGTGCCGACGTGAAACTGTACCCGACCATGGACGAAGCCAACGCAGACCTGGCGGCCGGCCGCCTGGACGGCGTGATTGCCGACAAATTCCCGCTGCACGAGTGGATGAACAAGAACGGTGGGGATTGCTGCAAGATCCTTGGCGACGTGGCCGACACCAAGGCCGATGCCGCCATCGCTGTGCGCAAGGACGACGAAGCCCTGCGCCAGCGCCTGAATACCGCGCTGCAACAGATCGTGGCCAACGGTACCTATCAGAAGATCGCCAGCAAGTATTTTGCTTTCGATATCTACAACTGATCTTCAGGAAGTTGTGCGAACGCCCTGTGGGAGCGGCCTTGCGTCGCGATAGGGCCGCGTAGCGGCCCCGATAATCTCTGCAGTTGCATAAACCCTGGGGCCGCTACGCAGCCCTATCGCGACGCAAGGCCGCTCCCACAAGGCCGCATAACCTGCCCAAGAGGTTCGTCATGCTCGATCAATTGTCCTTGCTGTCTTTCGCCAGCGGAGGCTGGGGCCAGGCGTTGCTGGCCGGCGCGCTGGTTACCGTTTCCCTGGCCCTGGCCTGCCTGCCCATCGGCCTGCCACTGGGCCTGGTGGTCGCGCTGGCGGCGCGCTCACGCAAACGCCTGCCACGGGCCTGGGCCACCACCTTTTCTACCGTGTTCCGCGGCCTGCCCGAGCTGCTGACGCTGCTGATCATCTATTACGGCTGCCAGATCGCCGCGCAGAAGATCCTCGCCGCCATGGGTTATCAAGGTGAGTTCATCATCAACACCTTCCTCGCCGCGATGATCGCCTTCAGCCTGGTGTTCGCCGCGTTTTCCAGCGAGATCTGGCTGGCCGCCTTCAAGACCCTGCCCAAGGGCCAGCTGGAAGCCTGCTCGGCGCTTGGCCTGAGCAAGCGCACCGGTTTCTTCAAGGTGTTGCTGCCGCAACTGACCCGCATCGCCCTGCCCGGCTTGTCCAACAACTGGCTGTCGCTGCTCAAGGACACCTCGCTGGTGTCGACCATCTCGCTGGTCGACCTGATGCGCCAGACCAATCTGGCGGTCAGCGTAACCAAGGAGCCGATGTTCTTCTACGGCGTCGCCTGCCTGGGCTACCTGCTGTTCGCAGCACTGTCCGGGCGCGTGTTCGCCTACATCGAACGGCGCAGCAACCGCCACCTGCAAGGAGCACGCGCATGAGCTTCGATCAACTGCTGGCAATGGTGCTCGACCCCGACCTGCTGGAGCGCTACGGCCCACGCTTCATCGACGGCCTGCTGGTCACCGCCAAGCTGGTGGCAATTTCCTTCAGCCTGGGCGCTGTGCTCGGCCTTCTGCTGGCACTTGCGCGCATGTCTCGCAGCCTGTTGCTGCAGCGCATGGCTGCCGGCTACGTGTACTTCTTCCGCGGCTCGCCGCTGCTGGCGCAATTGTTCCTGCTGTATTACGGCCTGGGTTCGCTCAAGGGCTTCTGGCAGGACGTCGGCCTGTGGTGGTTCTTCCGCGAAGCGTGGTTCTGCACCTTGCTGGCGTTCACCCTGAACACCGCCGCCTATCAGGCCGAGATTTTCCGCGGCAGCCTGATGGCGGTTGCGCCTGGCCAGCATGAAGCGGCGCGGGCGCTGAACCTGAAACGCTCGACCACCTTCTTCAAGGTGATATTGCCGCAGTCGCTGCTGGTGGCCATCGGCCCGCTGGGCAACGAACTGATCCTGATGATCAAGGCCAGTGCGATCGCCTCGCTGGTGACGATCTACGACCTGATGGGCGTGACCAAACTGGCCTTCTCGCGCAGTTTCGACTTCCAGATCTACCTGTGGGCCGCCGTGCTCTACCTGGTGATCGTCGAACTGGTGCGGCGCCTGTTGAAACACCTGGAAGCCCGCCTGGGCCGCCACCTGAACTGACCGAAGGATACGTTTCATGCATTGCCAGACCCTTGTCCTTGGCGCCGGCATCGTCGGCGTCAGCACCGCGCTGCACCTGCAGGCACGCGGGCGCCAGGTAATTCTGATCGACCGCGACGAACCGGGCAGCGGCACCAGCCATGGCAACGCCGGGCTGATCGAGCGCTCCAGTGTCATCCCCTATGCCTTTCCGCGGCAATTGAGCGCACTGCTGCGCTACGGCCTGAACCGCCAGCCCGATGTGCGCTACAGCCTGACGCACCTGCCCAAGGCCGCACCGTGGCTGTGGCGCTACTGGCGCCAGTCGGCACCCGGGCGTCTGGCCGGCGCCGCCGCCGATATGTTGCCGCTGGTGCAGCGCTGTGTCGAAGAGCATGACGCGCTGATCGCTGCTGCCGGCCTGGAAAGTCTGGTGCAAGCCAAAGGCTGGATCGAAGTGTTCCGCGACCCAGCGCTGTTCGAGCAGGCAAAAACCGATGCCAAGGGCCTGAGCCGCTACGGCTTGCAATTCGAAATCCTCGAATGCGGGCAACTACAGGCTCGTGAACACCAGTTGGACGCCACCGTGGTCGGTGGCATCCACTGGCTCGACCCGAAAACCGTGAACAACCCCGGCGCGCTCACCCGTGGCTATGCGGCGCTGTTCCTGCAACGCGGCGGGCAGTTCGTGCATGGCGATGCGCGCAGCCTGCGCCAGGCCAATGGCCAATGGCGGGTAGAGAGCCGTCGCGGCCCGATCACTGCTGACGAAGTGGTGGCCTGCCTCGGCCCACAGTCGGCCGACCTGTTCAGCGGCCTGGGCTACCAGATCCCGCTGGCAATCAAGCGGGGCTACCACATGCACTACAGCACCCGTGACGGCGCTCAGCTGGAGCACTCCATCTGTGACACCCAAGGTGGCTATGTTCTGGCGCCGATGGCGCGTGGTGTGCGCCTGACCACCGGCATCGAGTTCGACGCAGCCAGTGCGCCTGGCAACCAGATCCAGCTGGGCCGCTGCGAGGCCCTGGCGCGCAAGCTGTTCCCGGCCCTCGGCGAGCGCCTGGACGACACGCCTTGGCTGGGCCGCCGCCCCTGCCTGCCCGACATGCGCCCGGTGATCGGGCCGGCGCCGCGCCACCCAGGGCTGTGGTTCAACTTCGGCCATGCCCATCACGGCCTCACGCTGGGCCCGGTCTGCGGCCGGCTGCTGGCCGAGCTGCTCACTGGCGAGCCCCCCTTCACCGACCCCGCGCCTTACAGCGCGACCCGTTTCGACTGAACCCATGCGGGAGAACAACAAGATGACCGCACCACTGAGCCTTGCCACCCTTGCCCCCGAACCCGACCCACGTCCGGTGCTGATCCGCATCGAAGGCCTGAACAAGCACTATGGCGCGTTCCACGTGCTGCGCGACATCGACCTGCAGGTGCGCGAAGGCGAACGCATCGTGCTGTGCGGGCCGTCCGGCTCGGGCAAGTCGACCCTGATCCGTTGCATCAACCGCCTGGAAGTCGCCCAGCAGGGCAGCATCCAGGTGGACGGCATCGACCTGGCGGCCACCACGCGCGAGGCGGCACAGGTACGCAGCGACATCGGTATGGTGTTCCAGCACTTCAACCTGTTCCCGCACATGAGCGTGCTCGACAACTGCCTGCTGGCCCCCACCAGCGTGCGCGGGCTGTCACGCAAGGACGCCGAGGAGCGGGCACGCATGTACCTGAGCAAAGTCGGCATCGAAAGCCAGGCGCACAAATACCCCAGCCAGCTGTCCGGCGGCCAGCAGCAGCGCGTGGCAATCGCCCGGGCGCTATGCATGAAGCCGCGGATCATGCTGTTCGACGAGCCCACTTCGGCGCTGGACCCGGAAATGGTCGCCGAAGTGCTGGATGTATTGGTGCAGTTGGCTGGGACGGGCATGACCATGCTGTGCGTCACCCATGAAATGGGCTTTGCCCGGCAGGTAGCCGAGCGGGTGCTGTTCCTTGAGGGGGGTCAGATCATCGAGGACAGCCCGCCGCAGGTGTTCTTCAACCAGCCGCGCACCGAGCGGGCCAAGGCATTCCTGGCGCAGATCCTGCATTGATTGAAAGCCTGTGGGAGCGGGTTTATCCGCGAAGAAGACACCGCCGTGCATGGCACGGGCTTCGCCCGTGTTCGCGGGCAAGCCCGCTCCCACAGGGATCGCGCCAGCTTTTAGAAGTTGAGCAAGACAGTTGCTCCCACAGGACCGAGGTGACTTCAAGTCACCTACTCATTGCACCGCTGCAATGACCCAACTGCATCGTTAAATATTATTGACCGCAGCCCCTGCCAAACCCACGCCGCCACAGGCCCGCATCGGTTTCAGCCCCCAAAAAACGGCGTATTCCCCGCGTTAAAGCCCGCTTCCGTCGTTTGACATATCGAACGGCTCTGGCAAGCTATCTACAAGCCCCGACCGGAATCGTCGCCTCTGACGAGCCGGCAGTGCTCGGGGCCACAGGCAGCACTCAGGGCCCCGCGCCGTGCGCCTGCACAACAACGACAGGTCGAACCTGTCCCAAGGTGACATATGTCCAACAGCAACATTGGCAACAAGCAACCTTCCCTGCGCAAACCCGTCGTCCTGATGACCATGGGCACCCAAGAGCGCAAAGGCCATGACTATCAGGTCATGACCCACAAATACATTAGCCCGCTGGTCGAGTTCTCCGATTGCGTCCCGGTGTTGGTGCCCACCTGCTTCGGCACTGAAGACCTCGAGACCTACCTGGACATGGCCGACGGCGTGTACCTGACTGGCGCTGGCAGCAACATCGACCCAGCCCTGTATGGCCAGGAAAACCAGACCCCAGGCAAAGGCCAGGACCAAAACCGCGACCTGTTCGACATTCCGCTGGTCAAGGCGGCGATCAAGCGTGGCCTGCCCATCTTCGGCATCTGCCGTGGCATGCAGGAAATCAACGTAGCCCTGGGTGGTGACATTTACCAGAAGGTGTATGCCGAACCTGGGTTCAATGACCACCGGGAAAACCCCGAAGACCCGGTCGAAGTGCAGTACGCCCAGGTGCATGGGGTGAAGATCCAGCTGGGCAGCTGGCTGCACGACACCCTGGGTACCGACGAGATTCGCGTCAACTCGCTGCATGGCCAAGGCCTGCACAAGCTCGGCGCCGGTATTGAAGCCATCGCCCGTGCCGAAGACGGCCTGGTCGAAGCGATTCACGCGCCAAGCATTTCGCCGTTCCTGTTCGCCGTGCAGTGGCACCCCGAATGGCAAGCGGCGAAGAACCCTGATTCCATAAAGATCTTCCAGGCTTTCGGCGACGCTTGCCGGGCCCAGGTACGCAAGGCGCAAACCAAGCGTCAGCACGCGGCCTGACCTTCAGTTTCCTCTGCTTTGATCGCGGGGCGGTGCAAGGCCGCCCCCGTTTCCCCGGTCACCCTCTGCTGGTCCCAGAACACTTCCCGTGGAATCGGGCGGCGGGCTTGTGCCTGTCTCCGCGATCGTTTTTTTCTTCCCCTCAAGAGATACGATGACTGCCATGTATTTGTCGTCGTACCTGCTGCGCCTGTGAAATCGAGCGCCGCCCGCGCGGCGCTTCGCGGGTAAACCCGCTCCTACGTTTGTTTCGGGCCAGTTATGCCTGTGGCATTTGCGCGCGAATGCCTTGGCGCATGCCTCGATATCGCGTCGTACAAACAAGGCGGTCGCGCGCGTCTGGCACAGGCGATACTGGCCCGAAACAAACGTAGGAGCGGGTTTACCCGCGAAGCGCCGCGCGGGCGGCGCTCGATCTGCGCCACAACACACCTATCCAGACGGCCACCCTGGCGAGAACACAAAATTCTGAAAAAGGACTAGTCATCGAATAGGTTGTACGATAACTTACCTCCGACGCAAGACAACACCCTTCACCCAAGCGCCCCAGGATGCCAACAACAATGACTCCACAAGAACTCAAATCCATCCTCTCCCACGGCCTGCTGTCCTTCCCGGTCACCGACTTCAACGCCCAGGGCGACTTCAGCCCGGCTGGCTACATCAAGCGCCTTGAGTGGCTGGCCCCCTACGGCGCCAGCGCGCTGTTCGCCGCCGGCGGTACCGGTGAATTCTTCTCCCTGGCCGCCAGCGAATACAGCCAGGTGATCAAGACCGCGGTTGACACCTGCGCCACTTCGGTGCCGATCCTCGCCGGTGTCGGCGGCTCCACCCGTCAGGCCATCGAATACGCGCAAGAAGCCGAGCGCCTGGGTGCCAAGGGCCTGCTGTTGCTACCGCACTACCTGACCGAAGCCAGCCAGGACGGCGTCGCCGCCCACGTCGAAGCGGTGTGCAAATCGGTAAACATCGGTGTGGTGGTGTACAACCGCAACGTCTGCCGCCTGAACGCCGACCTGCTGGAAAAACTGGCCGAGCGCTGCCCGAACCTGATCGGCTACAAGGACGGCCTGGGTGATATCGAGCTGATGGTGTCGATCCGTCGTCGTCTGGGCGAGCGCTTCAGCTACCTGGGTGGCCTGCCGACCGCCGAAGTGTATGCGGCCGCCTACAAGGCCCTGGGTGTACCGGTGTACTCCTCCGCGGTGTTCAACTTCGTGCCGAAAACCGCCATGGACTTCTACAACGCCATCGCCCGGGACGACCACGCCACCGTGGCCAAGCTGATCGACGATTTCTTCCTGCCGTACCTGGACATCCGCAACCGCAAGGCCGGCTACGCCGTCAGCATCGTCAAGGCTGGCGCCAGAATTGCCGGTTACGACGCCGGCCCGGTGCGTACTCCGCTGACCGACCTCACCGCCGAAGAGTACGAGATGCTCGCCGCGTTGATGGACAAGATGGGCCCGCAGTAAGCGCTGCCCGCGGCCTGCCACATGCCGCGCCCGGAGTGGGCCTGCCCCACTCCGGTTACAATTCGTGAGCCCGCACAAAAATAACTAGTGGGAGTATTGCCAGCATGCAAGCGACTAAGAAAACGCATGTGCGCTACCTGATCCTGTTCATGCTGTTTCTGGTGACCACGATCAACTATGCCGACCGCGCGACCATTGCAATCGCAGGCTCCAGCCTGCAGAAAGACCTCGGCATTGACGCCGTAACCCTCGGTTATATCTTTTCCGCCTTCGGATGGGCTTACGTGGCTGGCCAGATTCCTGGTGGCTGGCTGCTCGATCGCTTCGGTTCCAAGAACGTCTACGCCTTCAGCATCTTCACCTGGTCGCTGTTCACCCTGCTGCAGGGTTTTGTCGGTGGCCTGCCGGTTGCCTGGGCCGTGGTCACCCTCTTCACCCTGCGCTTCCTGGTGGGCTTCGCCGAAGCCCCGTCATTCCCGGGTAACGCGCGCATCGTCGCCGCATGGTTCCCGACCCAGGAACGCGGCACGGCGTCGGCCATCTTCAACTCGGCGCAGTATTTCGCCACTGCACTGTTCGCCCCGATCATGGGCTGGATCGTGTTCAGCTTCGGCTGGGAGCACGTGTTCGTGGTCATGGGTGTGATAGGCATCATCTTCTCGATGGTGTGGCTGAAAACCATCTACAACCCGCGCCAACACCCGCGCATCAGCCCAAGCGAACTCGAGCACATCGAGCAGAACGGCGGCCTGGTCGACATGGACCAGAAGCGCGGCAGCGACGGCCCGAAATGGGGTTACATCAAGCAGTTGCTGACCAGCCGCATGCTGCTGGGCGTCTACCTGGGCCAGTACTGCATCAACGCCATCACCTACTTCTTCCTCACCTGGTTCCCGGTGTACCTGGTGCAGGAACGTGGCATGACAATCCTCAAGGCCGGCTTCATCGCCTCGCTGCCGGCGGTGTGTGGTTTCATCGGTGGCGTCCTGGGTGGCGTGATCTCCGACTGGCTGCTGCGCCGCGGCAACTCGCTGACCTTCTCGCGCAAACTGCCGATCGTCTGTGGCCTGCTGCTGTCCACCACCATGGTGTTCTGCAACTACGTCGATGCCGAGTGGATGGTGGTTGGCTTCATGACGCTGGCGTTCTTCGGCAAGGGCATCGGTGCGCTGGGCTGGGCGGTGGTAGCGGACACTTCGCCCAAGCAGATCGCCGGGCTGTCCGGTGGCCTGTTCAACACCTTCGGCAACATCGCGTCGATCACCACCCCTATCGTGATCGGCTACATCATCAGCGCCACCGGCTCGTTCAAGTGGGCGCTCGTGTACGTGGGTGCCAACGCGCTGGTAGCGGTATTCAGCTACCTGGTTATCGTCGGCCCCATCAAGCGTATCGAATTGCGTGATGCCGCCCCAAAGCCACACGCTGAGCCTGCCACCGACGGCGAACTGGCCAGCTCACGTCACTGAAAGCACACACCCACGCCGGGTCACCCGGCGTGGGCGGATGTACAAAAGCCTGAGAACCTGACAAGTAGGGCCCAAACATGCAGTTGATCGAACATTCCGACTCGCCCCGCTACGTCCGCCTGCACGACGACGACAACGTCGTTGTGGTCGTCAACGACGGCGGCTTGGGCGAAGGCGCCCGCTTCGCCGACGGCCTGACCCTGGTCGAAGGCGTGCCGCAAAGCCACAAGGTGGCCACCGTGGCCATCGCCAAGGGCGAGCCGGTGCGCCGCTACGGGCAAATCATCGGCTACGCGCTGGAAGACCTGCGCCAAGGCAGCTGGGTGCAGGAAAGCCAGTTGGCCATGCCGGCCGCCCCGGAACTGGACAGCCTGCCGCGCTGCGACGCCGTGCCACAGCCGCTGCCGCCGCTGGAGGGCTTCACCTTCGAGGGCTATCGCAATGCCGACGGCACTGTCGGCACCCGCAATATCCTCGGCATCACCACCACCGTGCAATGCGTGACCGGCGTGCTGGAACATGCGGTCAAGCGCATTCGCAACGAGCTGCTGCCCAAATACCCCAACGTCGACGACGTGGTGGCCATTACCCACAGCTACGGCTGCGGCGTGGCAATCAACGCCCGCGACGCTTACATCCCGATCCGCACCGTGCGCAACCTGGCGCGCAACCCCAACCTCGGCGGCGAGGCACTGGTGATCAGCCTGGGTTGTGAAAAACTGCAAGCCGGCCAGGTGATGCACGACAACGACCCGTCGGTGGACCTCAGCGACCCATGGCTGTACCGCCTTCAAGATGCCAGCCTTGGCTTTGTAGAAATGATCGAGCAGATCATGGACCTGGCCGAAACCCGTCTGAAGAGGCTCGACCAGCGCCGCCGCGAAACGGTCCCGGCCAGCGAACTGATCCTCGGCATGCAATGCGGTGGCAGCGACGCCTTCTCGGGCATCACCGCCAACCCGGCACTGGGCTATGCCGCGGACTTGCTGGTCCGCGCTGGCGCCACTGTGCTGTTCTCTGAAGTGACCGAGGTGCGCGACGCGATCTACATGCTGACCTCGCGCGCGGAAAACCAGGACGTTGCCGACGCGTTAGTGCGCGAAATGGACTGGTACGACCGCTACCTGCAGCAAGGCGCCGCCGACCGCAGCGCCAACACCACGCCGGGCAACAAGAAAGGCGGGCTGTCGAACATCGTCGAGAAGTCGCTGGGTTCGATCGTCAAGTCGGGCAGCGGCGCTATCCAGGGCGTGCTCGGCCCAGGCGAGCGGGTCAACCGAAAAGGCCTGATTTTTTGCGCCACCCCGGCCAGCGACTTTGTCTGTGGCACCTTGCAACTGGCGGCTGGCATGAACCTGCACGTCTTCACTACCGGCCGCGGCACCCCTTATGGCCTGGCCATGGCACCGGTGGTCAAGGTGTGTACCCGCAGCGAACTGGCCCAACGCTGGCCCGACCTGATCGACATCGACGCCGGTCGCATCGCCAGTGGTCGCTCGACCATCGAGGAGCTGGGTTGGGAGCTGTTCCATTACTACCTGGACGTGGCCAGCGGCCGCAAGCAGACCTGGGCCGAACAACACCGGCTGCACAACGACATCACCCTGTTCAACCCGGCGCCCATTACCTGATGCCGCAGCCCTGACCACGCATTCACGCACTCCACTCTCAATCCCACAGGAGCACCCCATGCCTGAGATCCTCGGCCATAATTTCATCGCCGGTCAGCGCAGTGCCGCTGGCCCTCAGCGCCTGCAGAGCCTGGACGCCAGCACTGGCGAAGCCCTGCCCTACAGCTTTACCCAGGCCACCGAAGCCGAAGTGGACCAGGCCGCCAAGGCCGCTGCCGCTGCCTTCGCCGAGTTCCGCCAGCTGGCCCCGGCACGTCGGGCCGAGTTCCTCGACGCCATTGCCGCTGAACTCGACGAACTGGATGACGCCTTCGTCGCCATCGTCTGCCGCGAAACCGCCCTGCCCGCCGCCCGTATCCAGGGCGAGCGCGGCCGCACCAGCGGGCAGATGCGCCTGTTCGCCCAGGTGCTGCGCCGCGGCGACTTCCTCGGAGCGCGCATCGACCTGGCACTGCCCGAGCGCCAGCCGCTGCCACGCGTAGACCTGCGCCAGATGCGCATCGGCGTGGGCCCGGTCGCGGTGTTCGGTGCCAGCAACTTCCCGCTGGCCTTCTCCACCGCCGGGGGGGATACCGCCGCCGCCCTGGCCGCAGGCTGCCCGGTGGTATTCAAGGCGCACAGCGGCCACATGGCCACCGCCGACCTGGTCGGCTGCGCTATCATGCGCGCCGCTGAGCGTACCGGCATGCCCAAGGGCGTGTTCAACATGGTGTTTGGTGGCGGCGTGGGCGAGTGGCTGGTCAAGCACCCCGCCATCCAGGCGGTTGGCTTCACCGGCTCGCTGAAAGGCGGCGATGCCCTTTGCCGCATGGCCGCTGAGCGGCCGCAGCCAATCCCGGTATTCGCCGAGATGTCCAGCATCAACCCGGTCATCATCCTGCCGGGCGCCCTGGCCAAACGTGGCGAGGCCATTGCCCGCGAGTTGGCGGGGTCTGTGTGCATGGGTGCCGGGCAGTTCTGCACCAACCCTGGGCTGGTGATTGGCTTGCAGTCGCCACAGTACAGCCAGTTGCTCGCCGACCTTGGCCAGTACCTGGATCAGCAAGCCGGGCAAACCATGCTCAACGCTGGCGGCCTGCGCAGCTACGTTGGCGGCCTTGAACACCTGCATGCCCATGCCGGTATCGAGCATGCGGCCGGCCAGGTGCAGGACGGCAACCAGGCGCGCGCTCAGCTGTTCAAGGCCGATGCACGCCTGCTGGTCGAGTCCGACCCGCTGTTGCAGGAAGAAGTGTTTGGGCCCACCACCGTGGCCGTAGAGGTGCAGGACAACGACCAACTGCGCGACGCGCTGCTCGGCCTGCGTGGCCAGCTGACCGCAACGCTGATCGGCGAAGCGGAGGACTTCGATGCCTTCGCCTGGCTGGTGCCGCTGCTGGAGGAGAAAGTCGGTCGAATCCTGGTCAATGGCTACCCGACCGGTGTCGAAGTCTGTGATGCGATGGTGCACGGCGGCCCGTACCCCGCGACCTCCGATGCGCGAGGCACCTCGGTCGGTACTTTGGCCATCGACCGCTTCCTGCGCCCGGTGTGCTACCAGAACTACCCGCAGACACTGCTGCCTGAAGCACTGCGCGACGGCAACCCGCTGGGGCTGCGGCGGTTGGTGAACGGGCAGTGGAGTGACGGGGCGATCTGACTGGTTGCAAGCAACAAGAAAGCCCTGCGCACGGCGGGCTTTTCTTTTTGACTGTACCGGCCTCTTCGCGGGCAAGCCCGCTCCTACAGGGCTATCTTGCCCGCGAAGAGGCCATTACAGGCAGCAAAGGCTTCAGGTCCCTTGTGCTTCCGCCGCCTCATGCGCCTGGCGCAAGCGCTCGCGGCTGTTGCTCAGGTGCATGCGCATGGCCATCTTCGCCCCTTCGCTGTCACGCCGGGCAATCGCCTCATAGATCGCCTCGTGCTCATGCATCAGGCGGCTCATGTAATGCGCCTGGTCATCATGGGCCAGGCGCGCCGAATTCAGCCGGGTGCGCGGGATGATGCTGGTACCCAGGTGGTTGATGATGTCGGCGAAGTAGTGGTTGCCGCTGGCCTGGGCAATGCGCAGGTGGAACTGGAAGTCCGCCGACACCGCATCAGTGGCGTGGGCCGCCCCCTCGTTGAGTTCGTCCAGCGCCGCCCGCATACCGGCCAGGGCTTCGTCGCTTCGCCGTTGGGCCGCCAGCCCGGCCGACTCGATCTCCAGGGCAATGCGCAACTCCAACACCGCCAGCACTTCGCGCAGGGTGACCACGGTGGCCGGGTCGATACGGAAACCGCCCGTAGCCGGCGCATCCAGCACGAAGGTGCCGATGCCGTGGCGGGTCTCTACCTGCCCGGCAGCCTGCAGCCGCGAAATCGCCTCACGCACCACCGTGCGGCTGACGCCCTCTTCGGCCATGATCTGCGATTCGGTCGGCAGCTTGTCGCCGCGCTTGAGCTGGCCGCTGCGAATGCGTTCGGTCAGCACCGTGACCAGTTCCTGGGCCAGACTGCGCGGCTTGCGCCGGGTCCTTGCCTGTACCTGCTGCTCTGTCATTGCCCTGTATTTCACCTTGAAAGACAGCGCTCATCATAGCGCAAGCGGTTGTACGATCACATACACCCGGTGCGGTATTTATTGCCCATCTTTGTAGACCCTGGCCCATGAAAAAACGCGCAGAATCACTGGCCCATGGTCTGCGCGAGCCTGTACTGTATGCCTTCACGCTCACTGATCCATGGAAGGAATCTGCAGTATGAAAACCCTCGACCGCCTTTTGCTCGGCAGTGGCCTGCTGATCCCCCTATGGCTGCTGGCGGGCGTATGGCTCACCGCCCAGGCCTACCCTGGCTATGACCACCTGCAACAGGCCATGAGCCAGCTTGGCGCGGCCGGCTCGCCCACCCACAGCTGGTCGCCACGGGTCAACAACTACCCTCTAGCCCTGCTGTTTACCCTGTTCGCCTGGGGCCTGGTACGGCGCTGGCACAGCTCGAAGCTGGCGCTGCTAAGTGCGGGCCTGGTGTTGCTGCATGGCATGGGCAGTTTGGGCACCGGCTGGTTCCCCTGCGACCAGGGCTGTGCACCGGCACAGCCATCTACCTCGCAGCAACTGCATAACCTGTTTGGCCTGCTGATGTTCCTCTCGCTGACCTTTGCCAGCGCCCTATGGGCATGGCTGGGCAACCGTATTGCCGGCTCCCCCGCTCTGGCGCTGTTTTCGCTGGCTTGCGTGGTACTGGCGATCACCACCGTCGCGTTGATGGGCCAGGCGGCGCAGAGTGGCCAGCTGTTCGGCCTGTATCAACGCCTCAACTATGGCGTGTCGGTGCTCTGGGTTGCCAGCCTGGCCTGGACAAGCTTGCGCAAGCCCGCGGCCAGCCCTCTGCGCATGGCGGTGACCTGACGGCAAATTGCTGGCCCACAGCACCGGAAAGCGAAGGCAAACTCCGTTTTCTTTCAGATGCTTAGGACAGCAACATGCGAGTAATTCTAGCAACGATGGCCGGCTGCCTGCTGGCCACCCTCGCTTTCGGCGCCCAGGCCAGGCCACTGAGCCAGAACGATCGCCACACCTGTGGCTGGGGCGCGCAGATAGCCGCCGAGGCCCAGCAGGCCAAGCTTTCCGGGGTAACGCTGTACGCCACACGCAAGAAGCTTCAGGTGCGTAAGTTTCCCAAACCGTGGATGCGCATGACTGCCTTCGGCATTACCGAACAAACCTACAACAGCCGCTCGCGGCTCAAGCCGGCAGCGATAAAGCGGACTTACTTTGAGCAGTGTGTTCAGCATGCGACTGCAAGAAGATAATTCTATTTTTATCAGTAAATTACATAGCAAATATAAAGTCATTTAGTAGAGTCCATGTGCTGCGAAGCGGCCTCTATCGCCAGCAGTTTGTAAGCGCGTGCAACACTCAAGCATCTGATAAGCTGATTCAAGCCGCCAGAATTGACCAAGGCCATTCACCCGATGGATGAACTGCGCAAGATCGACCTCAACCTGCTGCTCGCGCTGCACGCCCTGCTCAGCGAAAAGCACGTGACCCGTGCAGCCTTGCGTCTGCACCGCAGCCAACCAGCGGTCAGCCACGCCTTGGCGCAGTTGCGCAAACACTTCGACGACCCTTTGCTGGTACGCCAAGGCGGCCGCATGGTCCTCACTGCCCGCGCCCAGTCGCTGGCACAGCCACTACAGGATGCACTGAGCAATCTCGACAGCCTGCTGGCCACCCCGCTGTTCGACCCAGCCCGGGCCCAGCGCCGATTCCGGCTGTCGCTGTCCGACTACGCTTCGCGCATCATCCTGCCGCACCTGCTGCGCCACCTGCGCCAAGTCGCGCCCGGAGTGGACCTGGCCATCAGCCAGGCCAGCCGTGAAACCATGTTGGCGCAGTTGCTCGATGGCGAACTGGATCTGGCCCTGGGCCTGTTCCCCGAACTGCCTCAGAACATCACCGCCCAGTCCCTGTTTGCCGATCGTTTCATCAGCGTTGCCGATCGCCAGGTGCTGCCTGCCAGCGGCGGCATGGCCTTGGAAGACTGGCTGGCACGCCCACATGTATTGATGGCCATGCGTCCGGATGCTTTCGATGAAATCGAGCGTGCGCTGGCCGCCCGGGGCCTGCAACGCCGCATTGCCCTGGCCTTGCCACACTGGAGTGCGGCGGTTGAAGTGCTGGCCGGCACTGACCTGATCCTGACGGTGGCCAGCCGCGCAGTGGGGTCGTTGCGCCAGCACAGGATACTGCGCCAGTTCACGCCGCCACTGGCCATTCCCTCCTTCGACTATCAGCAAGCCTGGCACAACCGCAAGGACAGTGACCCCGGGCACCGCTGGCTGCGTGAGACCGTATGGGCCTGTAGCCAACCGGGACGCTGATCAGTTTTCCTGCCCTTTCACAACTGCCGTGGAATGGGCCGGTGACGCCGTTGCCCAAGAGCCCTGTACCAGCAGCACTCCGCACAGGATCAGCACCACGCCTGCCACCTTGGTCAGGCTAAGCGGCTTGCCACCCAGGCCCATCACCCCGAAGTGGTCGGCAAGCACTGCCGTGATGATCTGCCCTGCCACCACCAGCACCAGGAACCCTGCTGCGCCGAGTTTGGGGGTGAGTGCTGCGGCGCCGGCTACATACATTGCCCCGAGCACGCCACCAATCCACAACCACCAGGGCCCCTGCAGGGCCTTTCCCATGTCTGGCGCCGGCACCCGGATGATCAGCAGGGCAGCGATCACCACCAGCATGCTTACCGTCAACGATGTGAAAGCCCCCCACAGCCAGTGCCCAAGTACCCGGCCTACCGCAGCATTACCCGCGGCCTGAAACGGCAATACAGCACCGGCAAGCAACGCCATGGCCACAGGAAGCGCCAGCAGGAGCATTGATTTACTGAACATGGCAATCCTCATCCAAGGTATCTATGGCCACCATGATGCTGCATTCCCCAGTACTGATAGAAATCAAAATCCTGCACTTGAACTATTCGTACCCTGCATAGTGAAACATCCCTTCCGGCCGGCGTGCGCATGGCTGTCTTCACCCTGAGACATCTGGGCTGTTGACTTAGTAAGGCACCAAGATAAACTGCGCCTTATGAATACGCTTGAGAACAAGCATCACATCATGCTCGATGCACTGACCGAGGCCCCCGCTGACGCCAGACAGAACGTGCGCCTGTGTTTCGAACTCCTGTCCGCTGCAGCGGCCATCAACCGGGTATGCGCCGCACGGTTGGCCCGCCATAACCTGTCGGAAGGGCGGTTCGCAATCCTCCTGACCTTGCAAGGCGCAGGCGGCCGCCTGGCACCGCTGGAGCTGGCAACGCGCCTGGCAATCACCTCGGGCACCGTAACCGGCCTGCTCGACGGCCTGCAGGGTGATGGTTTTATCAAGCGCCGCAAGGACGCCCATGACCGTCGCAAGCTGAGCATCAGCCTAACCTCGGCAGGCATAGCGGTACTCGACGCCGTATTCGCCGAACACACCGACTGGATCGGCACGATCATGCAGTCACTGGACAACACGCAACGCGACGCCCTGTCCATCACGCTACAGGCACTCTCGGCCAGTCCTGCCCTGGCACTGCCACCGGACAAGCACTGAACCCAAGGCACACCCGCAAGACCACATGGAGGTGGATAATGTTGCAGAATCAGAGCGTATTGGCCCGGCTTGGCAGGAAGCCCCGGGTACATAGCGAACACGACCAGTCAAGTCGCCGCCAACCTTGGCTCGAGGCCTGCCTGCCAGCGGCACTTTACCGGCGACTGTTCATCCGCCGCCTTGCCAGACAGCCACTGGCCATCGAGGGTTTCAGCTTTCGCCCATCGAAGATTCGGCACTGGGCCGTCCACTGGAGGATGTGCACATCAACGAGGCTGTGCACGTGCCTGGCCGGTCATCGAGTGCACCGTGCCACCGCCATGGAACCTCAGCAATGAGCGACGACCGAAAGTCCCTGATCGACCTTGGCCAACTCCCAACCCGCAACCTGGCCGAGTGCCTGGCGGTGGATCAAGCCGCCCTGGTCAACGCCTTGGCAGGCCAACTGCCCGCAGCGTTGGTAGAGCACCTCGCTGCCAGTGCAGACCAGGCCCAGGCACTGGGCCTGTCAAAAAAAGTGGCGGCCATTGGCCTGGCGCTAGGCAAGTGGCTGGAGCAGGCCCCCGAGCCTTTGCGCCAGCAGGTGTTCGAGCAATGCTGTACGCACCCGTCCGATACCGTGCGCAGCTGGGCGGCGTTCGCCCAGGCGTACCTTGCACGCTCGCAGCCTGTGGAAGATGCCCTGCTGGCGCAGTTTCGCTTCGCCCGCGATGAGCATTTCGGCGTGCGTGAATGGGCCTGGATTGCCCTGCGCCCGCGCCTGGCCCAGCACCCTGAAGCCGCCCTGGCGCTACTTGGACGCCATACAGGCGATGCAGACCCACTGGTGCGTCGGTTCTGCATCGAGATCCTGCGCCCGCGCGGCGTTTGGTGCGAGCACATTGCCACGCTCAAGCAACATCCAGAAGTGGCCGAGCCGTTGCTGGTACCGCTGCTGGCCGAAGCCGAGAAATATGCCCAGGACTCGGTCGCCAATTGGCTCAATGATGCCAGCAAGACCCGTCCCGACTGGGTACTTCAGCTGTTTCAGCGCCATCCCCCGGCCTGCAAGGCCTCGCAGCGCATACAAACCCGTGCTACCCGAAGCCTGCCCCAGTGAACCATCACAAGGAAACAAGCATGTCACTCAAGGAAAAACTCGACGCCGTCAAACAGCAGATGACCCAACTGCCCACCGAGGTGCTGGAAAAATTTGGCGCCTCGCTGCAAGCCCTGATCGCAAGGCATCCTGAGGACCACGTGCTCAAAGCCGGCGACAACGCCCCGCTGGCCGTGCTGGAGGATGCCGATGGCAAGGCCGTGGACCTGCGGGCCCTGCTGGCACGCGGCCCGCTGGTACTGGTGTTTTACCGCGGCCTGTGGTGCCCGTTCTGCAATGTAGTGCTTAGCGAATACCAGCAGATGGCAGGCGATCTGGCCGCCAGCGGTGCCACGCTGGTCGCCGTCTCCGCCCAGAGCCGCGCTGCCACCCTGAAAACCCGCGAATCCCTGGGCGTGCGCTACCAACTGCTGAGCGATCCGGGCAACCAGCTGGCGCGCCAGTACGGCATCGTCTTCGAGCTGGAGCCAGAGCTGGAGGCGGTATACCGAGCACTTGGCGCCGACCTCAAGGCACTGAACGAATGCGACGACCTCAGCCTGCCGATGGCCAGCGCTTTCGTCATCGGCCAGGATGGCCGCATTCGCCATGCCTTCGTCAATGTCGACTACTCCGAGCGTGCCGAACCCCAGGCTTTGATCGAAGCCGCGGGCCACTGAGGCCCGCACCCCGGCACCGGGCTGCCCGGACCGTAAATGCCCGATCGTAGGCGAGTAACCGAGGTCGGCAACGGCTGAGGTCAGCGCGAGGTTTCGACGCGCAGCACTTCGGTGTAGATCGCGTCGACCGTCTGGCCAACCTTGAGGTTCTTCATCCGTTTCTGCAGGTCTGGATTCTCGACCTTGACCACCTGCAGCTTGCCCTCCGGCGGCAACAAGCTCACCTCATGCGTGTTGAGGTCGATCTTCTTGATCTGAGAGGTAACCTTGACCTGGCGGAACGCCTCGCCGCCCGGGTTGGGGTTTTGCTCGGTTGCACGGATGGTACCGGACTCTTCAGTCGCTTTCGGCGCCCCACCCACGTCCGGATTGAGCACATAGGCCACGGCGCGTGTCACGTAGATGTCGACTTGGTCACCGACTTTCAGGTTGGGCAGCGCCTTGGCCTTTTCGGTCAGCTGGAACGTCACATCCTTCTTATCGTCAGGGCCTTTCACCGTGACTTGGCGGGTGGCCAGGTCGATAGCCGTTACCTGTGTGGTGACATGGCTTTCCAGCGCCTCGCTCCCGATGGGGATGCCGGCAGCCTGTACCGTGAAGCTGGCAGCAGAGGCCAGCGTGGCAAGGGCTACAGCACGAGCGAGAGTACGAATGGGGTTCATAGGCGTGTTCCCTGTGATCAAGTCCGAATAGGCGCGTGAAAGGTTCACGCGGTATCAAGCATAGCCATTACCTGCCGCCTTGCCGGCCCTTCCGGCGCGCGACGCATTTCGGCGCCGAAACCACTGTTATAGATAATACGAATTCTTTACACTTGCTTTACATTTGCAAATCATTACTATTCGTGACTCCCGATAACAACAAAGAGTCGCCTGTAATGGCAAAAAAGTCTGTTGCCACAGCATCCATTTCCATGCTTGGCCTGCTCGTTGTGCCTGCTGTACACGCTGCCGCCCAAACCGATACGCAAAGTAGCCTCGCTCTGCCCGCCACCGCCGTCACCAGCGTCTATGAGCAGCAAAGCTACAAGGCCAGTGAAAGCCGCAGCGCCATGAAGATCGACGCGCCGCTGCGCGATATCCCGCAAACTGTCAACGTCGTTCCCGAAAGCGTGATCAAGGACCAAGGCGCACAGTCCATGGAAGACGTGCTGAAGAACGTGCCCGGCATCGGCCTGTCCAACGGCGACGGCCAACGCGATCAGGTGACCATCCGTGGATTCAGCGCCATTGGCGACATGTACATAGACGGCGTGCGTGACGACGCCCTGTACTTTCGCGATCTGTCCAACATCGAGCGTGTCGAGGTGATCAAGGGCCCGGCCGCGGTGCTGTATGGCCGTGGCTCCTCGGGCGGGCTGATCAACAGCATCAGCAAGAAACCAAGCTTCACGCCCAAGCGCGAAGTCGGCATGAACTTCGACAGCGAAGGCAAACGCCGAACCCAGTTCGACACCGGCTGGGCCGACCCGCAAAGCAACCAGGCCTACCGCGTAACGGGTGCCTTCGAAGACAGCGACACCTTCCGCGATGATGGCTACATCGACCGCAAGGCCATCGCACCGTCGGCCTACTTCCGTCTCTCGGACGACCTGGAACTGAACCTGGGCGCCACCTACCTGTACGACAAGCGCCTGATCGACTTCGGCATCCCGGCCCTGGGCAACCGCCCGGTGGACGTGGACCGCGACAAACGCTTCGGCTCTGGCGATGCTGACCAGGATTACGCCCGCAGCGAGGTGTTCTCGCTTACAGCCAGCCTGGACTACCGCATCAACGACAACTTCACCCTGACCAACACCAGCCGTTACTACCGCTACGACCTGGACCGCAACAACACCTTGGCCGACAGCAGCCCGACGCGCTTCGTCACCGCGCCCAATGGTGAACTGCTGATCAAGCTCAACCGCGGCAACGTCGCCCGCGATGAGTACGGTGTGTTCAACCAGACGGAGCTCAAGCAACAGGCGCAACTGGCCGGCATGCAGCACAACCTGTTGTATGGCGTGGAAGCAGGCTTTCAGGACAAATACCAGCGCGTGCTGAGCCAGACCAACGTGGCCCAGGTACCGGTTTACCGCGATGCCTTGGTGCCGATACCGGAGCATGCCGCCAACCTGTCTTCCAAGGGCACCAACTTCCAGCAGACCACCGGTCTGTACGTGCAGGACATGATCGAGCTGAACGCGCACTGGAAGGCGTTGGTCGGTGTGCGTTATGACATCTTTGGCCAGGAGTACAACGACGACCGCGTGCAGAACATCGACCTTGATCGTACCGACAAGACCTGGAGCCCGCGTGCCGGCCTGGTCTACCAGCCAGACGCATTCCAGTCCTACTACGTGTCGGTCAGCCGCAGCTACCAGCCTTCGGGCGAAGTGTTCGCGGTGAGCCCGAGCAACCAGCACCTGGAACCGGAAGAAACCACCAACTATGAAATCGGCGCCAAATGGGACCTGCTCGACAGCCGCCTGTCACTGACCGCCGCAGTGTTCCGCCTTGAGCGCACCAACATGAAGACTGCCGACCCGGCCACCCCCAACCTGACCATATTGGCTGGCGAACAGCGTACCGATGGCTTCGAAGCCACCGTCAGCGGGCATCTCACCGACAAGTGGCAGATCTATGCCGGTTACGCTTACCTGGACGCCGAAATCACCAAGTCCAACAGCAAGACCAATGGCGTCGCGAACGAAGGCCAGACCCCTACCCTGACGCCGCGCAACAGCGCCAACGTCTGGCTGGTACGCACCCTGACACCGGAGTGGCGTGTGGCCGCCGGCGCCAACTACGTCGACGAACGCTACACAGCGCTCGACAATGTGGTGGTGATGCCGGGCTATACCACCTTCGACGCCGCGCTGCTGTACAGCGTGCCGCAATGGGATGCTGCGCTGCGCCTGAAGAACATGTTCGACCGTGACTACTATGCCTCGGCACATGGCTCAGTCGACCTGATCACCCCAGGGGCTCCGCGCACGCTGGAAGCCAGCTTCAACTACCGCTTCTGACCCGTGCGCAATGCTTGCCAGTCAGCAATTGGGCCGCTCTGCGGCCCATCGCCAGCAAGCTTTGCCGATTTGACCCGATAGCACTCAGCGATTACGCGTCACCCGCCACACCGTATTCGCCAGGTCATCGGCAATGATCAACGCTCCCCGCGGGTCCACCGTCACCCCAACCGGTCGCCCCCGGGTCTTGCCATCCTCACCGCGAAAGCCCGTGGCGAAGTCGATCGGTTCCCCAGCAGGCTTGCCATTGCTGAACGGCACGAAAATAACCTTGTACCCCACCGGGTTGGGGCGGTTCCAACTGCCGTGCTCGCCCACGAAAACACCGTCGGCAAAGCGCTCGCCCATTGCCGAGGTCGAGAAGTCGACACCCAGTGCAGCCACATGCGAACCCAGGCTGTAATCCGGCTTGATCGCCGCCGCCACCTTGTCCGGGTTCTGCGGCCGCACCCGCTCATCCACATGCTGCCCCCAGTAGCTGTAAGGCCAACCATAGAAGCCACCCTCACGCACCGAGGTAAGGTAGTCGGGCACCAGGTCAGGGCCCAACTCATCCCGCTCGTTGACCACCGTCCACAACTGTCCGGTCTGCGGCTGAATGGCCAATGCCGTCGGGTTACGCAAGCCGGAGGCATAGGGCCGGTGCGCCCCGCTCTCAGCATCGACCTGCCAGACCATGGCCCGATCGATCTCCACCTCCAGGCCGCGCTCGGTGATATTGCTGTTCGAGCCGATACCCACATACAAGAAGCGGCCATCCGGGCTGATGGTCAGCGCCTTGGTCCAATGGTGGTTGATCTCGGCCGGCAGGTCGGTGATCTTGGTTGGCGGGCCGTCGGCCTGGGTCTGGCCTTCCTGGTAGTCAAAGCGCACGAGCGCATCCTGGTTGGCTACATACAGCTTGCCGTTGGCATAGGCCAAGCCGTACGGTGCGTTGAGGTTTTCCGCAAACACGTCCTGTAGCTCGTAGTTTCCATCGCCGTCAGCATCGCGCAGCAAGGTCAGGCGATTGCCACCCTTGACCTGGGTATTGCCCTTGGCCTTGATCTGGCTGGCGATCACATCCTTGGGCTTGAGCTTGGCCGCGCTACCCCCCCTACCCTCAGCCACCAGAATGTCGCCATTGGGTAGCACCAGGCTCTGACGCGGGATTTTCAGGCCAGTGGCAATGGCCGTGACACTGAAGCCCTCCGGCACGGTCGGTTTCAGCTCACCCCAGGCAACCGGCTGCGCAATCTTCATATTTGGCAGCAAGCCGCGCTGAGGCTCCGGCAGCTTCGGGTCCGGGCCATGGGCCTGGGTCGGCTCGCCGTCGCCACCACAGGCACCCAACAATAGCGCCACGCTCAACAGGCTGAACGCATGCAAAGGCTTCATGCCACACCTCCTGAGCGCAGGTTGCTCAAACCGATCCAGGCGGCCACCACCGCGAGCACTGTCACGATTACCGACAACACCAGCCCAGAAGGCATCACCGCCCAGGCGTCCTTGGCATGCTCGAAGGCATTGATCAGCCCAAGCACCCAGGTCACCAACAGCAGCACGAAGTACAGCGTAGCGCGCCCGCCCTTGCGCTCGGCGCGGATCAGGTTGGCCAGCGCGAACAACAGTGCCAGCCCACAGAACACCAAGGCACCGGCGATCAGCCAGGCGGCGAAGTTGCTCCACTGAATCTGGTAGCTGTTGTAGTAGGCGATATCGCTCAACAGTGCGCCAAGGAACAACGGCACACTGCCTGCCAGCAGCAAGGCATGCAGCGGGCTGGGCGTACAGCGGTAGAGGGTTTGATCAGATGCGGTCACGGTGCCTCCTTTTCATTCAGTGACCCAGGGCTGATGGTCTTGCGCCATCAGGTAAGCGCAGGGTGCGCTTAGCAAAGGAGCCTCTTGACGCCGAGATAGTTCACCGCTTCGCTGTAATGAAATATCCTGCAAGGCATTTGCTGCCAAGCGCAGAAGGGGAATACATGAGCAGGCCAACTACGTCCTGGGCACTGGCCACCCTGTTAGGCCTCAGCCTGGCACTTACCGCTGGTTGCTCCAGCAAAGCCAGCCAGGCACGCTACGCCACGCCTGCAGTGGGCTCCAACTGCTTCGCCAAGGCCGTCCCCACTATCGGTGAAGGCGGCCTGGCCTGGGGCAATACATTGAGCATTGCGCAACAGAAATCGCTGAACAACTGCGTGCGTTATGCCAGCCGCTCGGGAGGCACGCCCAGGACTTGCCAGGTAGTGCTGGCCAAGTGCAAAAACTGAACATATAACAACCTTAAAGTACGAAACCTCCTACAAAAGCACTGCAACTTTTCACGCGATATTTCGCGAACGCAATACATATACGTTCAAATAAAATCTTACACTTTCAGCCTCGACCCAAAAGCAGCGTTCGAGGCATTGTCTTTCACTTGAATTCCAGATACTTGATCGCCCGCTCATCTCAGCAAATAAGTAGGAAACTTCTTACAGCATAGATTCGAGCCTGAAATCCAGCACAGTATGAATAACGGTATTTCAGTCTTGTCAGTACTGAAAGTTGCCGCAGTGCGTCTCTGGTTCGAAAAGACTGTCTCTCTGAGCAAGGAGCTCGCATGACCAATGCCTCCGTCAGCAGCGCCACCTCCGGTCCAGCCTGCAGCGCACGCATACCCATCCTGCCAGTGCGCTACGCCATCGTGCCCCGCACCGCCGACGCCCCCGCCTGCCGCTATGCCGATGCAGGCTTCAACCTGGAACAAGGCTTCACTCCACTGCAGCACTCGGCCTACACCCTCCGCGCTTTGCGCCCGGGCTATGTCTACGTGTTCATGAAAGGCCCTTTGGGCGAAAAGCTGGTCATTCATGAGCACGTCGGCGTGGGCCTCTACAAGGAGCTGCGCTACCAAGGGCTGGAAGACTACCACCAGCGTGGCCGCTACCTCTCCGGCCAGAGCACCGGCTGGGTGTGGGCCGACACCTGTCAGGACACCGCCAAGGAAGTGTGGATCGGTTACAGCCCGCACCTGTGGACCAACGCCATCACCGCCCGTATCACCGGTTCGCCAGCCCTGCGCAAACGGCACA